>JAJRAT010000078.1 GCA_028682845.1 Methanothrix sp.
AAGGCTGCGCGGTCAGGGCGGCGCAGGACTACCTCTCCATCCTCGGCGACGGGCTCTTCCAGTTATTCTTCGAGAAGGGAATGAAGGACAACGGGGATCGGCTCTCAACCGGCGGAGACCTGACTATCGCGTCGACCATTCCCGATGCTTTGCAGCTCCCCTGGGAATATCTAAAATTTGCCGGTGAGGCGATCGGTTTTAGCGAAAGGTTCAGTATAACTCGCCGTCCTATTGCCGGGGCGGCGCAGCCTGCAATGCAGATCCAGAGCACAAAGCCTGAACCTGGGCCTTTGCGCGTGCTATTTTTCGCCTGCGAGCCTCTCGATTATGACCTGGAGGAGCAGGGCTTCTTGCGGGCGATGGAGGGGCGGGGTGCCGTCCTGCAAATAGGCGACTTCGGCACATTCGATGAGCTGAAAATGCTTGCCAAGACATTTCGTCCACATCTGATTCACCTCGTCGGGCAGGCCAAGATGTCGGGCGGCAAGGCGCTCTTTGTCATGCAGGACGAGGACGGCAAATCGGATGCAAAGACCGGGGCAGATGTGGCGGAAGCCTTGAAGGGAAGCGGCGTGCAGTGTCTCATTCTCGGCGGATGCCAGAGCGAGCATCCCGAGTCTCTTGATCTGCTGGCCATGAGTGCGGCTGAGCATCTGCCGCTGTCCGTGGCCTGGAACAGTTCGGCAGCCTCCGCAGCATCATTTTACGGGACTCTTGAGCAGGGCGTGTCCGTTGGCGAGGCGCTGGGTGCGGCTCGCCGGGATATTCGGGATTCATGCCTCAAGGAAGGAAAGCTCTGTGCTCTGCCGATTCTGTACTCATCAACTGATCACTCATTCACTGATCAACAACGGATATTCGACGCCGATAAAAGGCCGCACGGGACAACTGATTGGGGAATTGTCAGGAATGCCCTGGAGCCTCTGCCGGGAATGACGGAGGGGTACGCGTTCAATTTCGTGAACCGAAGACGGGATCTGCATCGCCTCCTTCCGGCTATGCAAAGCGGCGCGGCTCGCACCGTTATCATCACGGGAAAAAGCGGCATGGGCAAGAGTGCTCTGGCCACCAGGCTTGCCCGGCAGCTTGCTCTTTTCGGATATTCCGTCATTCCCGTTTACAGCTCTCGAAATAATCCTTTGAGCGCAGCGCGATTTCTGGAGGCTGTCATCGGCTTCTTGACCAGGATCGGCAAGCTGAAAGAGGCACAGAGCCTGAGAGACGCAAAAACGCCTCTGGCGGCCAGGCTGAAAAGCGCGCAAAAGCTGCTGAACGAGGGAAAATATCTGATCCTGTGGGACGGACTGGACCTGGAAGAGAAGACGGGTCGCATCAACGATGCCGAGCTGGCGGCGTTCTATATGCAGATGCTGAAGGGAATGGAGAGCAGCCGGGCTATCATCACATGCTCGTCTCTTCCTGCCGATGCATTGACACTGCCCAAGCGTGCCTGGGAGTGGCCGCTGTCCGGCTTAGCCGAAAGCGCATTTATAAAATTCCTGCTGCAGAACGAGGCGGTAGCCGCACGGTATCGTCGCGGCGAGACGAGTCACGCAGAGCTGATCAAGCTCCATTCCCTGGCCGCGGGAAGCCCCGGCCTCCTATCTCCGGCCACGCAAGCGGCCAAGATCGGGGCCGGGATTCAAAGCAGCGACGACATCCCGAAAGCGGGGCTCTCCACATTGGGCCCGGATTTGCGTCTTTCCCTGGGCCGAGCTGCGGTTTTCGGCATCGCGGCCAATTCGTCGGGCCTGGCAGCCGCAGCCGGGATCTCTGAGCGTGCCGCCGATGAGTTGATTATGCAATGGCAGCAGCTCATGCTGGCCTATCCGGTGGGGAAACTGTGGGCTTTGCAGCCCTCCCTGCGGCCAGGCTTGCTGGCGGCTCTGTCGCCGGAGGAGCGAGCGGCGGCGGAAGAAGCGGCGGCGGCGTTCCTGAGGGATCTGGCGGAGGAAGGACAGGCATCCGTGCTCGGCCTCTCCCGGCTTGATGCCTTGCTGGAAGCGCGGGGTCACTATCTTGCCGCAGGAGATACGCCGGCTGCAAGAAGCGTTACGAGCCGCATCAGCAGCTATCTGGTGCGTCGCGGCTACTATGCGGAAGTGATCCGGCAAAACCTGCCGCTCCTGCCGCTGCAAACGCATCCCGAGCCTATGAACTGGATTGCCCAAGCCTTCATGGAGCTGGGCAATTTTTCCAAAGCGGCAGAATGGTACGCTCGCGCCCTGGAGAGCGGGCCGGATAGAATTGCCCTTCAGGGATTGGGCATGCTCCTTCTCCACCAGGGCAAGAACGAGCAGGCAAAAGAGAGCTTCTGCCAAGCCGAGGAGATTTGCCGCACCGAGGAGGATACTGCCGGGGTGGCGGCAGCGCTGCAGGGGCTCGCATCCATTGATCTGCTGCAGAAGAACTACGACGCCGCCATGGAAAAGATGCAAAAGACCCTGGGTCTTTTGGAGAAGCTGGGGGATCTGCGCAGCCAGTCTTCTACGTTGCAGAGCATGGCCATGCTCGACTTTAACCGCGGCAACCTTGATGCCGCCCGCACTCTGCTGATGCGGGCGGTGGCGTTGCAAAGCAGCATCGATGACCGGGCGAGCTTGGCCGAAGCGCAATACGCTCTGGCCTCCATCGACTTTGAGAAGGGAGACTACGATCCTGCGGCAGAGGAATTCCGGCAAGCCCTTCAACTCAAGCGCGAGATCGGCGAGCAGCGGGGTGAGGCGGCCATTTTGCACAACCTCGGCCTCATAGAATCACAGAAAGACAACAAAGAGTCGGCTTTTTCGAATTTCCGCGATGCTCTTCAAATCTATCAGGACCTTTGCGACAAGCCGGGCGAAGCGGGGGCCTTCTTCCAGCTCGGCGCTCTTGCCGTGCAGATGGACAAGATGCATGAGGGCCTGCGCCTGATGGCGCTTGCCGCCGTGGTCTTGAGGAGCATCAAGAGCGATGACGTCAAGAACGTCGAGCCGATGGTTGAGCGGCTGGCATCAAAGCTGAATTTCAGCCAGGAGCAGTTCATGGTCATGGTGCAGGAGGTCTTGCAGAGCTATCTCAAGGACCGGGGCTGGGGGCTGGTGGAAAAGGTATTGGCGAAAAAATAGCGCTGCTGGAGAGCAAGACAGCCAAGCTTGGCCCAGCTTGGTGGCCATCATTCTTCTAGCTTTTATAATATTTCCTCTTTTAATATTGTGTAAAATCCATTCCTCGCTCTTCTCTCAATCCAGGGTTTATGCCCGCATTCATCAAGCAGAATAAAGCGAAAGTTCGACAAAATATTTTGCAGAGGCTCTTTGACGCCGAGGGCAGGATGCGGGTCCCAGGAACCGTGAATTGCCACCACGGGACAATTGATCTTCTTACCCAGTGCCAGCAGTTGGCCATTTTGCCTCATCGCTGCCGCTTCAGTCCAGACACGCCGGAAGATCTCAGCATCGCATTTTATGAGCGGATTTCGATTTGTTTCATCAGCTCCGGGCGCATTAAAAATGGGATCAAAAGCATCTGCCTTCTCCAGCAGCTCGCCCATCCTGGCCAGCGCCTTATCTTTTTGAGCTGCATCGATGTCTTCGTCCAGCATTTCGAATATTCGCATCGCTTCATTGCAATCATTGCCGTCAAGCCTGCCAAGCCGGTTAGGAAGAATCTCGGAGGCATATTTCTCTTCGAACGGCCCGCTCCCTACTAAAATCAGCTTTTTAACAAGCCCGGGATGCTCCGCGGCCAGCATGAAGCTGAGATACGCACCCCAGGAAAAACCGATCAAGATCACAGGAGGATCTGAAAAATTCTCCATAATATTCTTCAATTCCGCTATCTGTCCCTGAACCGAGGACGCCGTCTGCAGCGGTTCCAGAACGCCAACGCGGTGGAAGAGTTCTTGCGCCACAGGTTCCATCTCTCCGGCGGCGCCAGGGCCGCCGTGAACGACAGCAACGCGAAAAGGCGGCTTGCCGTAAATCCTCGGATTTTGCATCAATGCTGAGATGATGAACCTCTGGTGCAATAAATGATACGATCCGCAATTGAGGGAATATTCCGGCAAAGAAAGAAAAAATCGCCACAAGCGGGCGATTTTCCATTCAGTTTTTCGGTTTTATGGAGTGTACTATCATTGAAAAATTGTCGCCGTCAGGCCTCTATTTAATCGCGAAAATGACATGATAGACCAGAATCGCAATAATGATAATAGCTGTTTCCAGAGTTTGTGGCTGTTTTAAAAAAAGGTTTTACTGAGGCAGCAGAACCGCTGCTGCCTGCAGTGCCCAGTCGACGAATGACTGCGGGAAGACACCGATCCAGACCACTGCTATGAGGGTCAGGACCAGGGCGACCACATATCCTTTCGGCTCCGAGACTTTCGGACCGGCGGGCTCTTTCAGGTACATGTAGCTGATGATCCTCAGGTAGTACACCAGCGATAGAGCGCTGTTGAGGATTGCGATTACAGCCAGCCACAAGAGGCCGGAGTAAATGGCCGAGCTGAAGAGCACGAACTTGCCGATGTATCCTGCCGTTGGCGGAATTCCTGCCAGGGCGAACATGAAGATCAGCATACAGAACGCGGTGATGGGCGCTCTTTGAGCAAGACCTGCATAGTTCGAGATGTCATCGGGGTCCTTTTCGCTGCTCGCGGAAACCATGGACGCCACCTGAGCCGTGCCGATGAAGGCTCCGGTCTTCATGAGCGCATGTCCCAGGATGAGCAGCAGTGCACCGGCGATGCCGAGCTGAGCTGCGGGAACCGCCAGGCCGTTGAAGGCTGTGACCGGGGCGGCTCCGTAGGCTGCACCCACTACCACAAAGCCGATGGCGATGTAACCGGCCTGTGCGATGGATGAGTACGCCAGGATGCGTCGGACGTTATCCTGCCAGCAGGCGGCCAGGTTGCCCAAGGTCATGGTTACGGCTGCAAGGATTGCGAAGGCCAGATACCACTCCATGCGCAGAGCAATGAGCCCGATGAGGAGCACCCTGAAGGCGGCTGCAAAGCCCATCTTCTTGGAGCCCGCGGCAAGCATTGCCGAAACGAGCGCCGGTGCGCCCTCGTAGGTATCGGGAGCCCACATATGGAAGGGCACCAGAGCCATCTTGAAGGCAAATCCTGCAATGACGAAGAGCAGTGCCACTAGCGTCGCCGGGCCGAAGTTGCCAAGTGAAGCTGCGGCAATGTCCGCCAGTTTGGTTGAGCCGGTCATGCCGTAGAGCAGCGAGAAGCCGAAGAGCATGAACGCAGAGGAGACCGACCCGAAGATGAAGTACTTCATGGCGGCTTCCAGGTTCTTCTTGCTCTTGTCAAAGGCTGCCAGGGCATAGGTGGACAGGCTTGCCAGCTCGAATCCCACGAACAATGTCACGAGATCAACGGAACTGGCGACCACCATCATACCGACTGTGGCAAAGAGGAGCAGCGCATAGTAAACATCCGCTCCTTTTCCCGTGTACTTGGATAGCGATGCAATCACTACCAAGAGTGATACAATCAGGAAGACGGCCTTGAAGAACTGAGACAAGGCATCCACCGAGACTGTATCGAAGAAGAATATGGCAGGCTTGGAGATGGTTAAAGTGTTGGCAACAATGGCCAGAGCCGCCACAATGCCGGCTGCGCTCAGGTATCCCATGAGCTTGCCGCTATCCTTCATGAGAGAGCCCAGCAGCACTACCAGTACTGCCAGAGCTGTGAGCAACGCCTCTCCCCAAAGGGGTGCGTAGTGCGAAAAGTCCACTTCAGATCACCCCCATCTGAGTTAAGGTCACTACCGGCTCCATGAGCTGGGTAGCAGCCGTGCCCATCATATCCGTGATCAGGCCGGGCTGTATGCCGAAGATCAGCGTGAGAACGATGATCATGGCCATAGAGAACAGCTCGTAGCTGTGCGGATCATGGACATTCATATACTTCTTCAATATCGGTCCGAACATGGCTTTCTGCATGGCCCAAAGGTGATAGGCAGCAGTGGTGGCCACGCTCAGGAATACTACGATTATGGTGTATGTCGGAAGCGTGGGATATGATCCGGTCAGGACCATGAACTCGGCCACGAAACCGCTCATGCCCGGCAGTCCCAGGGAGGCCATGAAACCGGCCATCATGAGGACGGCGAACTTGGGCATGCGATCAGCCAGGCCACCCAAATCGGCGATAACCCTGGTTCCGACCACGTGCTGGATAGTACCGGCGGACATGAACAGAACGCAGGTGATGATGCCGTGGGAGAACTGCTGGAACATGGCACCCTGAATGGACATCCAGGTGAAGGCCACAGCGCCCAAAGTTACGAATCCCATGTGGCTGACGGACGAGTAAGCCACCAGCTTCTTGATGTCTTTTTGTGCCAGCGCCATGAAGGCTCCGTAGACGATGGAAAGCACCGCGATGATGGCGATGATGGTCACGAAGGCCTTGTCGACGTTAGGCAGCATGGGCATGATGACCCTGAAGAGGCCGTATCCGCCCATCTTGAGCAGCAGAGCCGCCAGTACCACGGAACCGGCTGTTGGTGCCTCGACGTGGGCATCAGGCAGCCAGGTGTGGAATGGGAAGGCGGGCATCTTGACCAGGAATCCCAGCAGCAGCCCTGCAAAGATGATGTTGAGCAGGCTGGTCGGGAATATGGTCTTGTCCGAAGTGGCCTGCAGAAGGGTCAGCATATCGAAAGTTCTGGACCCGTCGGGCAACTGGTAAGTGAAGTACAGGGCAAAGATTGCCAGCAGCATCACTAAGCTTGCCACGTGGGTGTAGATGAAGAACTTGATTGCTGCATAGTCCTTTCTCGGGCCGCCCCACGATCCGATGAGGAAGAACATGGGGATGAGCACTATCTCCCAGAAGATGTAGAACAGGAAGAAGTCCAGGGCCGTGAAGACGCCTAAGACGCCCACTTCATTCAGGAGAAGCAGGGCGAAGTACTGATTGGGCTTCTTTGTCTCTCCCCAGGAGTAGATTATGACCAGAACGGTCACGATGGTGGACAGGAACAGCAACGGGAATCCTATGCCGTCAACTCCGACGGTATATTTCACTCCGAGAGTGGGAACCCAGTTGTAGCTCTCCACGAACTGCATGATCTTTGAGGTTTTGTCGAACTCCATGTACATTTGCAGGGATAAGACCAGAGGTATCAATGAGGCCAGAAGGGCCACGAACTTGGCCTTGGACCCCGCGAAGAAGGAGACCAGCGCTCCGATGAGTGGAACAATGATCATCAACGATATTGCGTTTGCGATCATGCCAGGCCCACCTCCTTAGCCAGAGAAATTACAACCACCAGTACCACAATCCCCAGCACCAGAGCCGTGACGTAGTTTTGCACGACACCACTCTGAACCTTTCTAATATTCTGTGCGAATCCCATTACCCAGGCGCTGAGCCAGTTGAGCCAGCCGTCTACCAGTTTGATGTCGATCGTGTTGCAGATCAACGCCGTGCCGTAGACCACACCTTCAGCGAACCAGCCGGTCAAGATCTCATGCTGGTAGTATCCCTTCAGCAGCATCTTGCGGATGGGGTCGTTGTCGCCTGTAACCTGGCTTGGGTCGAATTTCTTGATTTTGTCCCAGTAGAACAGGCCCGCAGTAAGAATGCCGCCAATGGCGATGATTATGGGCAGTATCTGTATGTACCAGGGTTCAGCATGCGCTTCCTCTGCGCCGTGTTCTCCTTCTGCAGCAGGAGCATGCTCGCCGGTCGCAGCCTCGGTTGCACCGTGTTCACCCGCAAGCACATGGCCTCCGATGACGCTCAGTTCTTCGAAGTTGACATCGTAGTGCTCGAAGTTGCTGTCAAGGTAGCTGTAGAAGTCACTCTGGGCTGCAAAGCCGAATCCAAAGGCGAATACTGCCAGGATAACCAGCGGCCCAATCATGATCATGGGTGACTCATGCTTGCCGTAGTTTGACCTCTCCTTGCCGGTGAAGACGGAGAACCACATTCTGAAGGTGTAGATCGCCGTAAGGACCGCTGCCAGCACCAGGAAGATGTAGGGCAGGAAGTTGATCAGCACGCCGTACTCGTAGGCGATTACGATGATCTCATCCTTGGAGAAGAATCCCGTGAAGAATGGGAATCCGGCCAGGGACAGGGAGCCTATGAGCATGGTGTACATGGTCCACTTCATGTACTTCCCGACGCCGCCCATCTCTCGCATATCGTTAGTATTGACTGCGTGGATGACTGAGCCTGCGCCGAGGAAGAGCAGGGCCTTGAAGAACGAATGGCCGATGAGGTGGAACATGGCAACTCCGACAGCCATAGTGCCGACTGCTGCACCAATTCCTAGACCCGCCATCATAAAGCCCAATTGAGAGACGGTCGAGAAGGCCAGCACCCTCTTGATATCGAAGGCTGTGAGGCCCATCGTGGCTGCAAACAGAGCTGTGAAAGCACCCACTGCCGCTACTGCCGTCAGGCCGTGAGGCGCGGCGTAGAAGAGCGGGAACATTCTGGCGACCAGGTAGACGCCTGCCGTAACCATCGTGGCGGCATGGATCATGGCCGAGACGGTCGTCGGGCCTTCCATAGCATCGGGAAGCCAGACATGCAGGGGGAACTGACCTGACTTGCCTACCGCACCGCCCAGGAGTCCAAGGGCGATGAGTGTCAGTTGTGCCGGTGGAATCTCTGCGAGATGAGCGTAGATCACCGGGAACTGCAAGAGGTACTCGCCGGGCTTGAGTGCGAGGTTCAGGCTGGCCATGTTATTGTAAAGCAAGATTATGCCGGTCAGGAACAGAACGTCGCCCACGCGCGTTGTCAAGAATGCTTTCTTGGCAGCGGCAGCCGCAGAGGGCTTGCGGTACCAAAATCCTATCAGGAGATAGGAGCACAGACCCACCAGCTCCCAGAATATGAAGAGCTGAAGCAGGTTATCAGCGTAGATCAGGCCCAGCATGGAAGCCGTGAACAGTGCGGCTTCGGCGAAGTATCTTGCTGCGCCCGGATCTCCATTCATGTATCCGTTGGCATAGGTATGGATCAGCGTTACCACGAAGGTAACCATGAGAAGCATCACCAGTGCCAGGGGATCTATCAAGATGCCCACGTTGAAGTTGGCAAACCAGGGCATCGATTGATGGATGATCTTGTCCGGGTAAATCTCGCTAAAGATTCCCAGAGATATGACCAGTGCGCCAAAGGTGGCGAGTGCCGTAAGGAATCCTCCGCCCCTGGGAAGGTGCCAGCCTACGAAAAGGCACAGCACGAAGGCCAGGACCGGCAGCCCTACGATCAGATATGCGTAATCTGCGTACACCGTTTACCACCTCATGGCGTTGATATTGTCCAGGTCAATGGTTCCGTACAGCCTGTACAATGCGATCAATATGGCGAATCCAACACCAGCTTCCGCCGCTGCCAACGCGATGGAGAACAGGGCAAACACCTGTCCGTTCACATTGGGCAGATAGGCTGAGAAGGCAACTAGATTGATGTTGGCGGAATTGAGCATAAGCTCGATGCACATCATCAGCTTGACACCGTTTTTCTGGGTGGCAAGCCCGTAAAGGCCGATGGTGAACATCGTGGATGCCAGTAATATGTTTAGCTCCAACGGTATCATCGGTAATTTTCCCTCCTTGTCATCTCTTTGTCGCCCTCCTCAGGCAACCTCCTTTCGTGCGACCCAAACCGCTCCGACAAGGGCCGCCGTCAGCACCAGAGCCAGTATCTCAAAGGAGAAGACGTAGCTGGTAAAGATCTCAAATCCCACGTCTCCGATGCCGCTCTCCGGCAGCCTCAACCCGGCGCTCGGCTCATATCCCAAGGGCTGCGTCTCGCTAAGTCCCCAGTTGGTGACGGACAGCGATGCGAAGAGTGCAGCCAGGAAGGCCAGGGTCAAGATAATGATTTTAAATTTCGCCATGGGATTCCTCCACAATCGTCTTCTTGGTGAGCATCACGGCGAATAGAATCAGAACTCCAACGGCTCCGATGTACACCAGAATCTGAGCGACACCGACGAAAGGTGCGTTCAGCATTATGTAGAGAGCCGCAACGCCTGCAAAGGAACCGAGCAGGTACAGAGCACTGTGCACTATATTCTTGGAATAAACCGTGAGAGCCGACAATAGTACAATGATTGCCGCAATTACCAGGAAGCTCAAGACTTCAATTGCAAACCTGATATCAAAGGCCAGGAACTTATTGAGAGTCGTGTAGAACCAAGGCGAGAATAATACTATCAGCGCCAGGCCGCCGAATATTACGCCTAAGGCCGCCAGCAGGACCAACAGCTCGAAGATCGACCTTATGACATTTACGCCCGACTTTTCCGCCATTATGCCGCACCTCCTTCTTTCGGTTTGGCCGCAGCCGCAGCCTTCTTGGCGGGTCCATTAGCCGCTGCTGCTCCTTCTTTTGCAGGTTTCTTGGCCGCTCCCTCTTTTGCCGGGCCTTCCTTTGCCGCGGCAGCCTTCTTGGCCGCAGCTGCAGCAGCCTTCTCGGCTGCAACCCTCTTGGCCTCAGCCTCCAGATCTGCAACCTCTTTGGCAGTAAACCTCTTGGTCGACAGGAAATCGGGACTCTTCACGATATCCTTTCTTTCCCAGCCGGCCATGACGACTTTTTTGCCCATCTTGAGGCATTCAACCGGGCACTCGTCCACACACAGGCCGCAGAACATGCATCTTCCGAAGTCAATTTGCGGAAACTGCATCTTCTTGTTTTTGAGAGGATTTCCGAACTTAAAATGAACCATCTCAATACAGCTATTGGGACAAACCCTGGCACAGGATGCACACCCGATGCATGTGGTGGCATCCAGCTCGTGAATGCCGCGCTCATTCTCCGGCAGCTCCATCATCACCTCTGGATAGAGCCTTGTGACCTCAGTCTCCCGCATAGCGGTCTTTAAAGGCCAGCCGAAGTTCTTTATCATCTTTCTCTTCAACATCTTATTGCCACCTCATGCAAAGTAGGATCCAACAAGTACCGCCCATCCCAGATTTACCAGAGATAGCGGCAGCATCCACTTCCATCCGAGGTCCGTAACCTGATCGATTCTCAGACGGAAGAGCGAGCTTCTAACCCAGATGAAGAACCACAGTACGATTATTACCTTCATGAGCAGCCAGATCAGGGGCGAGATGATGTCCAGGACGGGTATTGGGATGATCGGACCCTGCCAACCGCCCAAGAACAGGAGCGAGAGCAGGATGGAACCCAAAAGCGCGTTATTGTACTCCTGGAAATACAGCAAGCCCCATCTGATGCCGCTGTACTCGGTGTTGTATCCGGAGATGATCTCCTCTTCAGCTTCGGACTGATCGAAGGGAATTCTTCCCAGGTCCGTTATCAATGCAATGACAAAGATCACAAAACCCAGGGGCTGGGCAAAGGCATACCAGACGGTCTGGCTCTGCACGATCTCCACCAGGTTCAGGCTGTGGGCCATAACGGCCACGGAGATGACGCAAACGCCCATCGGCACTTCGTAGGCAATCATTCTGGCGACGCCACGGAAGGCTCCAAGCATTGAGTACTTGTTATTGGAGCTGTAGCCGGCCATGAATACCGCAATTGCCATGATGCTCAGAGCCGCTTCCACGTAAAAGGCGCTGATATCCATATTGGCCACGACGAGCGGGTAATCCTTGCCGCCGATGTGCAGTGCCCCGAAGGGAATTGCTGCCGCCACAAGCATGGTGCCCATCGATGCCACGATGGGAGCCCAGACGTAGACGCCTTTATCGGCATCTGCGGGAATGATATCTTCTTTCGTGAAGAGCTTGATGGCATCTGCGCCCAGTTGCAATATGCCCCATCTTCCGCCCACACGATTGGGGCCGAATCTGTTGCAGAAATCGCTCAAGACCTTTCGCTCGCCCCAGATCACCAACATGGCTCCGACGTTGACCACGGCAGCGATCACAGCCGCACCGATCACGCCTATGATCAGGGCGAATATGGCAGGTTCCTGGGCAGCGAATTGACTGATGCTTCCAATTATGTCCAAATCCTCTCCCTCCTACCTGTCCGCCTCAGACGGGCAGCCGTCCATGCTACCGGCAATGGCCACCGCATCCGCAATGTATGTTCCCTCTAAGAGCGGAGTCAAAGTCTGGAATGTAGCATAGAATGGACCTCTTACCTTCACGCGGTAGGGCTTGTCGCCGCCGTCGCTGATGACGTACATTCCCATCTCGCCCCGCGGGTCCTCGACCCTGTAGTATGCCTCGCCCGCCGGGACCTTTTTGGGAACCTTGACTTCGGTCTTGATGGGTCCTTCCGGAATCCTGTCCAGACACTGCTCGATGATGTGGATGCTTTCCAGCATTTCTCTGAGCCGCACATCGATTCTGTCCGCGGAATCGCCCTTGGTGCCCGTGACGACCTTGAAGTCCAGTTCCGGATAGACCAGAATCGGATCTTCCTTTCGCATATCATAGGCCACGCCCGCAGCCCTCAATGGCGGTCCGGACACACCCATGCGCTTGGCGTCATCGGGTCTTATGATGCCGACGCCGTCCATTCTCTTGTGATAGATGGGGTCCTGTGCAAACAGCTCAATGAACTCCTCGGTCCTGGATTTCATGTAGGGCAGGACCTTCTTGCACTGATCGGCAAAGCCTGCCGGCAGATCGTTTCGAACGCCGCCGAACCGGACGAAGGTGTGCGTGAGCCTGGCCCCGGTCACGCTCTCGATCAGAGAGATGATGTTCTCCCTATCGATGATCATGTACTGCCAGGGTGCATATCCGACACCGGCGATCAATGTCAAGAACTCGCCCGTGCCTATCAGGTGGCTCTGAATTCTGGAAAGCTCTTCCAGGATGACGCGGATGTACTGCGCCCTCAGGGGAACTTCCAGGCCCAGAATCTTTTCTATTGCGCCGCAGTAGCACTCGTTATTGGACAGGGATGCCACATAGCACATTCTATCGGTATAGGTTATGCCCTGCAGCCATGACCTGTTCTCCATGATCTTTTCGATGCCCTTGTGGATGTAGCCCAGATCCAGGAACGCTTTGTGGACTCTCTCGCCCTCTACCAGAACATCCAGCAGGAAGGGGCCCGGCACCATGGCGTGCTGCGGTCCCAAGTGCATGATCATCTCGGAGTCGGACTTGATCTCCTTCTCCTCTCTTTCCCGCAGTGTGGGATATTTTAGCCGCACGGTTACGACTGTTCCGGCCTCGACTTCTGCGGGCGTGGGCGGTATGTGATATTCCGTATAGCCCTCGGGAGTTGAGATCTTCACTGCCCTCTCGCCTGTGGTCAGGTCGGGATAGCCTTTGTAGTCCTTCCTCCAGGGCCAGGCACCCATCAGCTCATCGGATAGAAGCAGTGGGTACAGCTCGGGATGGCCTTCGAAGTTGATGCCGAACATCTCCCAGATCTCTCGCTCGTACCAGTTAGCATTCCAGTAAAGACCAGTGAGAGATTTGACGGATGGATTTTCACGGGGAGTCTTGACCTTCAGCATGGCAACAACCTGATGAGCGCCATGACTGGCCATGATCTCCACGACCTCCATCTCCTTGCGGGCGATCCAATCAACGCCCGCTGAGCCCGAATAGTGATCGAAGTTGAGCTTCGTCGTCAGGTGCTTGCAGACGTCTAAAATCTTCTTGGAATCGATTGTGGCCCAGAGCCTCCGGTCCGACTCCACTCTGGAGTCTAAGACGGCTCCAGGAAATGCGGACTGGATAGAGCTTAGGACCTCGCTTGCGTTTGTCAAGAAAAGATCCCTCCTTAATAGTCTCGCTTGTCCTTGCGCTGCTTGATCTTTTCCTGGAGATTCATCAAGCCCTCTAGGAACTGCTCAGGCCGGGGCGGACATCCGGGAATGAAGACATCAATGGGGAAGTGATCGCCCGTATTCTGGACGATATTATAAGAATCATAGAATGGTCCCCCGGATATGGCACACTCGCCTATGGCAATGCACCATTTGGGCTCAGGCATCTCATCCCAGAGGTTCTTGAAGACCGGCAGGTATTTTCGGGTTAAGTAGCCGGAGATGATCATGACATCCGTCTGGCGAGGTGTGTTCCTCGGGATGCATCCAAATCGGTCGCTGTCATAGGGTGCGGCTCCGAAGACGAACATCTCCACACCACAGCATCCCATAGGCTGCATCAAAAAGTACACCGAGTTTTTTCTGCCCCAGTTGAATATGTTCTTGATCGGCCCCATTTCGATGATTTGATGGATCTTTTCCGTTGTCGTGAACCAGACCTCAGCCACTGGCTGGCCGAAGATGGTCCACTTCTCGATCTCCTCATCGATGGCCACGGGCACGGGTATTACATCGCTTATACCCAACGCAAAGCCTCCTTCTTAATAGCATAGACAAGTCCTACCAGCAGTACCAAGATGAATAGGAGCATTTCGAAGACGGCGTAGTTCATAAGCCCGAAAACCATGAAATTTTGCATGGCCTTATTCGCGTAGACATAGATCCAGGGGTATAAGAATAAAACCTCGACATCGAATATCACAAAGACTATTGCGAAAAGGTAATATTGAACACTATACTGGATCTTAGCGTCGCGGATGGGCTTGAGCCCTCCTTCGTATATCGACCGCTTTTGGCGGGTTGGCTTGTTTGGTGCTATGATTTTAATAGCAGCCAGAGCCGCAATGGGCACGATAGCTCCCACTATCAGAAATATAATAAGTGGTATATAATAATCCACTGCCATCGGTTCGCCGGCCATTGTTTATCCTCCGTAAAAGCTAAACATAAGGCCTGGTATAAAAGGTTTATGAGAAAAAATTTCGCGTTGCATAAGTTCAATCGCAAATTTTCCGGGACTATCCGGGGAATTTTATCATTATTAAGGTGAATGAAATGGAGACGGTGCATCAATTAAAGATCGAGCCGGGCATGAGCGTGGATGCCCTCGTCAGGGGAATGAGCCAATGCGGATTTGGGGCCCGGAGGCTGGCCGAGGCTGTGGCGATTTACGAAAATATGCTTTCCGGGGATTTTGCCAAATTCTTGACGCTCTCCGGCGCGATGGTCCCCGCGGGCATGAGGAGCGTCGTCTCCGATCTGATCCGGCGGAGGCATGTGGACGTTCTCGTGATCACCGGGGCCAATTTGGTGCACGACATAATAGAATCCTTCGGATGCCACTGTCTCGGCACGCCCGAATCGGATGACGCAGCCCTGCGGGAGTCCGGCGTCAGCCGAATTTATGATGTCTTCCTGCGGGACGAGGATTTTGTCGGCTTTGAGGAATTGATGCAAAAAATCCTGCCGGATGAACCCAAAACGATGTCCGGGAGGGAATTGATGAAACATCTCGGGGAGCAGATAAGCGACCCCAAGTCCATCCTGCGCTCGGCCTACGATGCAGGAATTCCTGTATTCTGCCCTGCACTTCCAGATTCCATGATCGGATTGCAAGCCTGGATGTACAGCCAGACCAGGCACCTCTCGGTGGATGCCTTTGCCGACATCAAGGAGATCGTTGACATCTGTTATGAAGCAGAGAAGGCAGGCATCGTAATAATTGGCGGCGGCGTGCCCAAGAACTTCGCCCTGCAGTCTATGCTCGTCACGCCCAAGAGCTTCGACCTCGCGATACAGCTCACCACGGACACCCCTGAGAACGGCGGCCTGTCCGGAGCCACGCTCTCCGAGGCTATCTCCTGGGGAAAGATCTCGGCTGATGCCAAATACGTCACGGTTTACGGAGATGCAACCATTACTTTTCCAATGATGGTGGCGGCGACGCTGGAGCGGCTGGAGAAGAAAGGGCAAGAAACGAATGAATATTCTGCGTGAATGAGACACGGGATAAATGAAACTGGGATAAATAAGACTTGGTTAAATAAGACTTGGATAAATAAAACTGGGATAAATGAGATTGAGATGACAGCGAATAATGATTCGAACAGGTGGCCGGAATTCAAAGCGCCCGACGCCTTGTCGGTCTCCAAGCCGGGCATGAGAACGCTATTCATGACCTGCGTCGGTTCTCACATGTGGCACATGGAGAACAAAGAAAGCGACGTAGATTTAGTTGTGATCTACATCGCGCCCACAAAGAGCATCTTGCGAGGCGAGAAAGTCTCGGCCACCATCAGCCAGCGGATAGAAGAGAAGAATGGAGTGATTTATGATACATTAGGCTGGGAGATCGGCCATCTCATTGATCAGCTCATCAAGGGAAATGTCAACGCCATCTGGAATGCCGCCAGTCCCTTGGTTCTTTTGCCCACTACCACCCAGGAGGACCTGCAGGCACTAATTGTTGACAACCTCTGCAAGGAGACCTATCGCTCCATCTTGGGAATGGCTGAGAGCCAGATCAAGTATGAGCAAAAGCCCGAAAGTATTGTTGGAAAAGGCTACCGCACGGCGCTTCGGACCATTAATTTCGGAATTGAGCTTCTCACCAATGGCAAGCTCTGCTTTGAGCCTGTTATGCATATTCCAGAGGCGGAAGAGGTTGCGGAGAAGATGCGCCAGCTTACGGAAGCCTACGAGGCCAGTACTCTGCCCGATCTGCCCGACGAGGATGTATTCAGAGAATTTCTCTTGAAGCTGCGCCTGGAAGATCTGAAGAGGAATAAACCGAAAAGGCGATGATGCAAAGGTCTTTAGCCTTCAGGTGTCGTTAGAACAAGAAACTAAAAAAGAGAAAAAAAGCGAAAAATGCGAAAAAGTAAAAGCTTGTGAAAATGCGAAAAATGTGAACGACAGAGAGGCTATTTCCTTGGAGATCGCAGTCGGCATCAGCGGCGCGTCGGGCGTGCAATACGGCGTCCGTCTCTGCCAGGTTTTGCGGGAGAAGGGCTGCACAACTCATCTTGTGATAACGGACTCAGCCCGCAAGATAATCGAGATCGAGACCAGCTCTTCGCCGCAGGAAGTGGAGAAGCTGGCCAGCTTCAGCTATGCTTCTGACGATTTTGCCGCGCCGTTCGCCAGCGGCTCGCATCTATTGGACGGCATGGTCGTGATCCCCTGCAGCATGGGAACGCTCTCCGCCATCGCTTGCGGCTCATCGGACACGCTCATCGCCAGGGGCGCGGATGTCTGTCTCAAAGAAAAGAGAAAATTGATCCTGGTTCCAAGAGAGACGCCCTTGAGCCTGGTGCAGCTACGCAACATGGTGGCGGCGGCAGAGGCCGGCGCGGTGATTCTGCCCGCATGCCCAGCCTTCTATTCGAGGCCCGCGAGCCTGGACGATTTGGTGGATGTGCTGGTGGGCCGCGTGCTGGATCTGCTCGGCGTCGAGAATGACCTTTACCGAAGATGGAAAGGAAATGCTTATAACCGTTTGAATCAGAGCGACTGATAAGGTGATTTAGTTGAAGTGCGCGCTGTGTCTTGTTGATAAGGAGACGGTTCCCGTCAAACTCAATATAGCTACTATTCACGGCCCAAAGGAAGAATATTACAACATCTGCAAGGAATGCCTGGACCTGGCACATCAAGCTTACCTCGATAAGGATTTCCTGGCCGTTAAGGCGGGATCGAATGCCGCGCCCCACGGAGCGCACGGGGATGCGCACGGCGCACACCACTAGCTCTTTTTAAGGGTTGAGATAGAACCCTAAAATTCCGCCGCCCGGGTGGCGGATTTTTGT
>JAJRAT010000025.1 GCA_028682845.1 Methanothrix sp.
AGACTGATTTAAATGATTAATAACGAATATAAGAACTCATCTGAAGTATATAAAGTCCAAACATTCAGGACTACACAGACGACTTTTGGAACCTAAAACTTAATAAAGGAGAAGAGACGTAATAGTGATAGCTGCATTATGATAGGATAATGCAGGAATTCGCGGCACGAGGTGACGTTTATTACCCCCTTCATTGCTACTCCCTTTCGCATCTCGTGCCATCCCTTCTAACAATTAGCCGGATTTTGCCATGTCTTTTCTTCCCTGCCAGGAGCACATTGCCGGGTCCGACCTCTCAATTTCTTATCTGCTTTATACCGGATTGGATCGGTCACGGCTCTTACGGCTTACTTTGCAGGCAAGGGCTACGCAAGGGCTGCGGCACTGTTCCGCCTTCATCGCCACCCACCCTCCGCTTTATGTCCTGCTTTCCGGATTGATGCAGCGGCTTGTGCTCGGCGCAAAACTGTGAAATAATCGTTAGACCAACTGCCCTGCCATGAAGATTGCATTGCTTGGTGGAACCGGCGACATCGGCACGGGATTTGCCGTGCGCTGGGCGGCGAATCACGAGATCATCATCGGCTCGAGGAAGGCGGACAAGGCCAAGGAGGCTGCGACAGCCGTCATGCAAACGCTGGAGGGAAAGGGCAATGTCTGGGGCACGGATAACGGCAGTGCCGTGGCCGCGGCAGACGTGGTGGTGCTCTGCGTGCCTTACGAGCATCTTGTTTCAGTAACTTCGGATCTGCTGGCATCCTATTCAAATCAACTGGTCATCTCGCCGGTGGTGCCCATGAGCTACAACGGCAAGTTCTTCCAGTTCGTGCCGCCAAAGGAAGGCAGCGCAGCCATGCAGATTCGCTCGCTTCTTCCCGAGGGAATAAAGATCGTTTCGGCTTTTCACACCATCTGCGCCGCCGCCCTGCAAGCCAAGGATCGCGAGCTGAAGGCGGATGCATTTTTGTGCACCGATGATCCGGAGGCTCTGGAGACCGTAAGCCGCCTGGCTCTGGAGATCAAGAGCTTAAGGCCGCTGAATGCCGGTCCCCTGGCAGTCTCGGCCATAGTGGAGAGCCTGACTCCGATGCTGCTCAACGTGGCTCGCAAGAACAAGATCAAGGACGCAGGAATCAAGATCGTCTCCGAACGGTGAAGCCGACTCCGTCAACTCTTTTTCGCCAAAATCTTCTGCAAGATTATTCTCCAGAATTAAAAAAATATTATCTTTTTAAAAAAAAAGGTTTTCGGACCTTATTCCCGGTTCAGTTGTTTTTTTATTAATATCTTTTAAATTATTCCCTTCAGCAGCTCTGAGGGATTTACCAGTCCCATCCTCTGCCAGATGAGGTAGATGCCGATGAACGTCCCGGCCATGGCACCCAAGTTGGCCAGGGATGCAACCAGAATGACCTTGAAGAGCCGGTTCTTCATCATCTCATCGAAGCTGTTGGCCTGGGCCAGTTTCTTCAGGTCCGAAACGGTGGGCTTCTGCTTCCATGCCTCCACCATTCCTGCAAACCAGCCTGCGGCCACGAAGGGGTTGAGGGTGGTCATCCAGGCCACCATCAGTGCCGTCAGAGCGGAGAGCGGATGGCCCCGCGCCAGGACCACGCCCAGAGCAGATAAGCCTCCTGTGACGATGAACCAGATTCCGAAGGCGAGAAGGATATTCTGGCTGGACTGGGCCTTGAGAATCACAAGGCCGATGGTGGCAAGGATGAGCAGAGATACGCCAATTCCAAATACTTTCGCGAATGTGATCTTATGAGAGGACGGCTTCTCGTTCAGGCTCTCCAGGGCGGGAATAGATTCAGGATGAGCCAGATGCTTGAGGATGCCCTCTCTGTGGCCTGCGCCCACCACGGCCAGGACGCGGCCCTGCTTGGAGAGCAGATGCAGATTTCGTGCCAGATAGGCATCGCGCTCATCAACCAGGACATTGGCCGCCGCCGGAGAGATCTTGCGAAACTCTGAGATCATCTGAGAGACGACATCCTGCTCGGTGATGCTATCGATGTCGATCTCCTCTTCGCCCCAGCCGAAAGCCGCCGGTATGAGCGATCCGATCAGCCTGACCTTGTCCAGGAATCCCATGGCCGACCAGAAGCGCTGGATGGTTATGCCCACGTCTCTGTCCACCAGGGCCACACGTGCGCCGGCCCTTTTGGCGGCTTCGATGGCGGCCAGCATCTCGGAACCGGGCTTGACGCCCATCTCGTCGCCGATCTTCTTTTGAATATAAGCCAGGAACCACTGCACCAGGAAGAAATACAGCTTTCCGCCGCTCAACAGCTCGCTGATCTTGATCTCCTTCTCTTCCTCCTGGCCGGTCAGGGATCTGTAGCGAGCCGGGCACAGCTCCACGGCCACGATATCCGGTTTCTTCTCCTCAATGGCCGAAATTACTTCCTGGACGCTTTTTTCTGAGACGTGGGCCGTTCCGACAATGATTATCTCATGTGCCTGGGCATCAGCGCCCCCATCCTGCGGCGCAGTCAGATCCACTATCTGGCAGGGAAGAGCTGCGTCTTCTTTCTTGACTTCTGCATTCTCCAAATCTATTACCTCTTAAAATCCCCGCCCTGTGGAAAGTTCAATGGCTCTGACCAGGTCTTCTCTTGAAACAATGCCCGCAAGCTTTCCTTCGTCAATCACCGGCAGCCTGCGGATGCCAATCTCGTTCATCATCTTCATGGCCATTGCAGCCTCCTCTTTTGGTGCGATCACATATAACTTTCTTGTCATCACCTGTTCGACTCTGGTCTTCGACCGCTCCTCATCAGGAACATTCTGCAGGTCGGCGATGGTGACGATCCCCTCCAGCTTTTCGCCGTTCATCACCGGATAGCCCCGGTGCTTCTGCTGGAACATCAGCTCTTTCAGCTCCTGCAGCGTCATGTCGGGCTTGACGGTTTGCACCTGATGGGACATGATATCTTTTACCAAAATTCCTTCCAGACTGATGTTGATGGCCGTGGCTTTCTCCTCTTCCGACGCGCCCATGTAGACGAAGAACGCCACAAAGAGCAGGAGAAAGTTGAAGGAGAACAGACCTACAACCAGCATCAGTATGGCAAACATCTTTCCCACGCTCGCAGCGGTCCGGGTGGCTGTGATGTAGGGCATGCGCGTGGCAAACCAGGCACGCAGCAAGCGGCCACCATCCATGGGAAAAGCGGGAAGGAGGTTGAAGGCCATGAGAATCAGATTCATGACTCCGAGCGTCCAGAGCATGATGGCAAAGGGATTCCGGTCATCCGGCACGGAGGCAATGTTGGCCAAAACCACGCATACAAGGCCGATAACGCCGCTGACCGCAGGCCCGGCAAAGGCCATCTTCAGTTCGAGCCCCGGATTCCTGGGAATCTCCTCCATCGCCGCCACGCCGCCGAAGAAGTAAAGAGTAATGCTTTTGATGGCAATTCCGCTCTTGCGGGCCACGTAAGAGTGTCCCAGCTCGTGCAGCCCCACGCAGACAAAGAGCAGCAATGCAAAACCCAGCGAAAAGACCCATTTGATGCCTTCCGGCTCCACTCCCGCAAAGCCGTAAGTCCTCCCGAAGATCGGAGCGCTGAAGGTGGCAAAGGCCCAGGCCACATAAAGGACCACTACCAGAAAAGACCAATGCAGCCAAACAGGTATGCCCATGATCTTTCCAAGGCCTAGAGAAAAATTCATAGATAGCCTTTGATCACCAACATTAATAGATCTTTTGACAACTTCAACTCTCCAAAAGTCCATCAGATGCTAAAATACTAACTTCTATCTTGACTTAAGCGAGCGGGTAGGAGAGTGGGGGTTCAGTGTGGATTTCAAAAACTAGAATTACCCGCTCGAATTAAAAGAGTGGTGGTAAAGATATAAATATTTCCCCTGAACATGCCCCATGTGCTAAATATATTATAAATTTCTGCCCCGGCACGGTCTTTTTTGGGCCTATCCGCACTCGTTATTGCGATAAGCATCCACCAGATACTTCACCTGAGCGCTGTGCTCTGCCATCGAGGCTGCTGTGTACGCCTCGACCAGACTCTTGCCTGCGGCAAAGACGCCGTGACCGCGAGCGATACACGCTTTGTGGGATACCAGAGCTGCCGACGCATTCCTTGCCAGCTCCTCCGTCCCGAAATGCCCTTCCACAATCGGCATATCTCCCAGAAAGAGTATCCCTTCGCTGTCAATCGGCTTTACGACTGCGTTTTCCAATAGCGACATGCTCACCGCGAAGGGAGAATGAGTATGGATGATGGCCTTTGCGGCGGTGCTCCGGTAAACCATTCGATGCACACAAGTCTCGCTGCTGGCGATCCTGTCCAGAATGCAGGGGCCGTTCAAATCCACTTCCACTATCTGACCCGTCTCCAGTTCATCCAGCATGGTGCCGGTGCAACTGATGACTATTTTTGAGCCATAGAGCGCGCTGATATTTCCAAACCGGGATGATGTCAGGCCGGAGGATACCAGCTTCTTGCCGAACCGGGCAATTTCCTCTGCAATTGCCTGCAGATCTTGCGAATCCTGCATAGTGTCCTGCTTTTGCATAATGTCCTGCCTTTTTAAAGACATACCAGCCTCATGTCTTTTCTCGAAGATGGAAAGGGACCGCCTTCATTTCCACCTCCCCGAATTTTCCCTGCAGCTTTACCTGCACCTGATAGTCGCCCGGCGTCCAGAAGCTAGTCTCCCAGCGGGAGGAGTAGATGCTGTTGCCGTCAAAGTCCTCCATGGGGATCTCCAGCGTTCTGTCCGGCCCGATGATGTCGGCGTTCAACGCTTCAACGTCACCATCGGCCCGCGCCTCAATCATGACCGGCTCGCCCACAACTGCATCATTGCGGTTCAGCTCCACGCCCAAAAGTGACGGGGCGGAGAGCGACTCCGGCATGACCTGAACGCCTTCCAAGGCCCGGGACAGGTTCATGGCACCATAGCCGTAAATGTAATCCGGTCCCGACTGGCCCAGGTCGTCCGCCGTCTTGAGCAGCATTCTCTTGATATCCGTGGGCTTTAAGCTCGGATCGGCTTCCAGCAGGATGGACGAGGCTCCTGAGACCTGAGGAACAGCCATTGAGGTGCCGCTCATGGAGCTTTGGCCGTCTTTGGAACCGGCCAGAGCCGAGACCACGTCCACGCCCAGCGTTACCAGATCCGGTTTGATGGTGCCGTCCGCGGACGGACCGCGAGAGGACAATTCAAAGATCGAGCCCTTGCTGTCGACGGCTCCCACGGTAATCACCTTATCCGCGTCTCCCGGAATGACGATGGACTTGGATGAAGGCCCGGAGTTCCCGGCAGCCACGCACATAACTATTCCCTTGTCGACCATGTTGTTGCAGGCCTCATCAAGCAAAGACGATCCGTCGGAAGGGCTCTCGCCGCCCACGCTAAAAGATATCACCTTGATTCCATAGCGATCCTTGTTCTCCAGGCACCAGTCCAGGGCTTTTAGCGCATCCGACAAATAGCATGCCCCGTCCCTGTCCATGACCTTCACCACCAGCAGCTCTGCTCCCGGTGCCACGCCGATCCCTTCGCTTCCGGCGATGAGGCTGGCGCAGTGGGTCCCGTGCCCGTTGTCATCATAGGCGCTGCTCTGGTTGTTTACGAAGTCCTTGAATGCCACGATTTTGCCCGCCAGCGCCACATGATCCGGATCGGCTCCGGTGTCGATGAGGGCGATGGTCACGCCTTTTCCTGTGATGCTCTTCTCTTTTCTCGGGTCGTCGACGGTGATATGCGATGAAGTGGTTGAAGATATTGAGGCGGATGGGGAGGATGACAATGAGGGCGATGCGCATGAGGATAACGATTCTGATGATACTGATGACTGTGAAGACGGTGCGCTTGAGGACAATGATTCCGATGATGATGACTGGGATGACGGTGCAGATGAGGTAGGACTGGCTGAGGTGGAACTCTCGACCGATGCACCCAGAACCTTCAGCTTCTGGTCCTTATAAACGCCTTTGACTCCCTTGATCTTGGCCAGCTCTTCCAGGTTGTCGCCGGAGACGGTCATGGCGCTGCCCGGCAGAATTTTGAATGTCTCCTCCTCTTTGGCAGGAGCGGAATTGCTCAGGTTTCCGTCATGCAGGACGATAACCCGCACATCCTTCTTCCCCTGTTTTTCCAGGCTGTCCTCAATGCCGTTGCCGTTGAGGTCGTTGGGATCACGAATGGTTAGCGTCCCCGATTCGTCTTTGGCGGCATTTCCGGCCTTGTCTATGGCAACTACCGTCACACTATAGGTGCCCGGTGCAAGGTTGGACCCGCAGTACCCGGTGAACCTGTTGTTTCGGTCCAGGTCCAGCATGAGGTTCATGCGGCTGCCCACGTCGGCATAGACCATCTCGATCCCGGCGGAATCGTAAACAAAGGCATTGATCTCGCTGCGGGGGTCGCCGACCTTGAGAGAAGTCGGGGTCACGGAGACGGCATAAATCACAGGCGGCGTGCCGTCATTCGCATTCGGCTTGAAATAGTTATTATACTCTTTCTGAAACCAGATGGTTGCTTTGTTGTCGAGGGGATCGGCAGGAGAGATGGCAACGGCAGAGCTAACTAAAGCGGCCAGCAAAAACAAATAAATGATTGAACTGGAGTTCACATTTACTCCAGTTATTACTTTCCAAGGTTCTTATATTTGCTGGTGCTGCTTACCTGTATTTCCAGCGCATCGGCAAAGGTTTTGGTAACCTCTCCGGTTGCGGCCACTATATCGACGCTGTAGACTCCGGCGGCAACATTGGCATTCCAGATTCCGGCAAATTGGTCACCTGTGACACGCTTCATAATGACGCTGGAAACCTGGGCCCCGGCCTCGCTCTTGATCACCGCCGAGACCTTGAAGCCGCTGTCGGCAGAGCTTTTCTGGGTTTGGCCCTTGGAACCTATCTGGACCACGCCGTTCGTATCGCTGAGGTCGGCATATCCCTGAGGCGATCCGAATCCGCAGGTGGCGCACCCTTTAACCGTCAGCACGGTCTCATTTCCCGTCTTGGTGGGAGCAGCGCTGATCGCATCGGTATTGGTATTCTTTTTTTCCTCCTCAAAGATGGCGGTAATTTGTACCACATCGCCTGTATTCGCCGGGTTTGGAGACGCTTTTACTTCATGAAGATCAAAACCAAGTTTTGGCTGGCTCGCCTGCCAGTCCTGCCAGGAGTATATTCTGGCATCGTATCCCATGCGGTCGAGCACGAACCAGACCATAGAAGCCTTGACGCCGGTATTGGTGTAGATCACGACCGGCCTGTCTTTGCTCAAGGAAGAGAAGAGATCTGCCAGTCCCGCCTCATCTTTGATCTTCTTGCCGCTGAGAACCGAGTCATAGGGAATATTCACGGCTCCCGGGATTGCTCCGGCATTAAATTCCTCCGCCGTTCTGGCATCAACGATCTGCGCCTCGCCGCTTTGCACATACTCATAAGTTGCCATGAGATTGGATTTTACCGTGGCGTTGTAGGTTGTTTTGGGGAGCTGCTGGGGCTCGGCGACGGTGGGCTCTTTTGCCGCCACCCAATCATCGATGCCGCCGTCGAGCATCTTGACATTGTTGTGGCCGAGGTACTTCATCATCCAATAAACGTATGTGGCTGCAGACGGCCCGCCGCCGCAGGGCTGGCATTCGCCGTAAATGAGCACGTTATCGTTCTCGGATATTCCCACGTCACCCAGCACCAGGGCCATCTCGGAGACCGGCTTCAGCGCGCCGCCCTCTTTGAGAAATTTGGTGTAGGGAATGTTGACGGAACCCGGAATGTACTCCGTGGAGTTGGGGCTGATATCCAGAATGATTCCGAAGCTTTCGACCTGATCAAGAGGAACCAGAACTGCTGCAAAACCTTCGCTCCTCTCAGGCGACGCGGCCTTATCGGCAATGGTTTTCTGAGCGTTTTCAGCAGCGGTCTTCTGGGTTTCGCTTGCCGCCTCTGCCGTCTCTACCGATGCGGTCGATTCACTGCTCTTGGTATTCAGGCTGGCCGCATTCTGGCGCGATACTTTCGGATTTACGAGCCCGCCGGTAGTACTGAGCGTAGGGGCTGCACTGGTTGTATTTCCGCTCATGAATGCCGCCCATTCGTTGTTCAGAACCTCCTGCTGATTGCCCGATGAGCAGGCCGCACATTCTGCACTTGCGCTAGAGGTCGCAGCTATGGCCACTGCGATTAATAGCAATATGCTGCTAACCGTTTTAATCATTCTCATGAATTCTCCTCAAAGGTTTGTTTTGCAGAGATTGAATTCTCCAAGCACTGATTTCTTCAAATATTAATTTTCTCAAGACCGCTCACGTTGCTGTTTCATTTTCCTGGGAGCTTCGCATCCTTTCGTTATACACCCAATCCTCATAGGAATATAGTTTGGCATCATAGCCTAAAAGCTCCAGCGCAAACCAGGCAACCGATCCTTTGGTAGGCTGCGCTGTGAAGACTGCAACGGGTCGATTCTTGTCAAGGACCGCAAAGACCCTTTGCAGCTTTGCCTCATCTGCTATTTTGCCGTCGCTTATGATGCTGCTGTATGGGATATTGATTGCCCCCGGAATCGTGCCCGCCCCGAATTCCTGAACGGATCTGGCATCCACAATCTGCGCCGCGCCGCTCTTGACCCAGTCGTAAGTGGCGATGAATCCGTCCGTGAAAACTGCGGTATAGTTTGTGGGCGGCCTCGTGATAGTATCGTTATCGGTGTCTTTGCCAGCCGCAATCCAATCCTGCACCGTACCGTCCAGCACCCGAACATTCTCGTGTCCCAGACACTTCATCATCCAGTAGACGAGCGTGGCCGGGGCGGGGCCGCCGCCGCAGGGCATGCACTCGCCGTAGATCACGACATGGTCATCTGGCGAAATTCCTGCGTTCCCAAGGGTCTGGCATATATCGTTCATCGACAACAAGTTTCCGCTATGCAGGAATTGCACATAGGATACCGCCGTTGAGTTTTTAATATGCACTGTCGCATTCTCGCTGATATCCAGCAGAACGTCGCTGCTTGAGACCTCACCGATCGACGATAGCATCCTTCCGGCAGTCTCGCTCCTGGCTGCGGTCAGGTTTCGGGTTGAAGATTCTTCCAGGTTCCGGCTAACGTTTGCGGACTCGTTTGCAGAATTCTTTTTGAAATTGCTTTCTAAATCGTTTTCGGACTTATTTGAAGCATCTGCCGTTGTGCCTGTCGTCTCTTGCCAGTCTTCAGTCTCGGTTATTTCGGCACTCTTTTTGGCAACGCTGTTGCCGCGGTTATTCTTATTATCTTCAAAGATGCCCGCGGTCTGATTCCATTCGGATGCCCTGGAGCTTTGTGCGCTGCTGTAGGATTCAATTGTCGAATAGACCAGCTTCGTGCTTCCCATC
Source organism: Methanothrix sp. (assembly GCA_028682845.1). Taxonomy (GTDB): domain Archaea; phylum Halobacteriota; class Methanosarcinia; order Methanotrichales; family Methanotrichaceae; genus Methanothrix. The sequence goes on from JAJRAT010000025.1 coordinate 9,360, forward strand.
TGGTCGAATGCCCTTTCGCCCGACCAGGTTGAGTCGTCGGAACATATGCTCAGGCCGCATATGCCCATGATGATCAGCAGTACTGATACAGCCGATGCTATTGATCCCACTCCCGTCGAATATCCAGCAAATGCCATTATATCTTCCTATTGATTTGCTTTGTGAAACGATCTTTACGAAGAGAAGCCTCCTCTTGAACCGACCGTCACCACTCCTAACGACTCTTGCAGCTCGAATCCTCGCGCATTTTTGGCCGTCAGGATTATCTCGTATTTTCCGGGGTCGAGGAGGGCGGTGGAGAAGCTGCCCTGATAGTAGTCTCCCGACTGGACAAGTCTGGCATAGCCTTCCGCTTCCTTTCCCGAATGGTAGGCGCGAGCTGTAACTTGAGATAGAGTGTACCTGGATTGCAGCTTTGCTTTTATGGAAATGCTGTCACCCACTCGAAGGCTCGTCGGGAACATGCTCTTTTCGATGATACTGATCTCCTTGACCTGATTGCCCATGATGGGATATTCGTCCTTGGACGAGTCGCTTATCACATAGGACTGGTCGCCGATTCCGTCCTTTCCCGCAGCATCCTGTCCAACTCCTTGCATCTCATCCTTTCCCTGGTAGTCGCTCCAGAGGTTTCCGCCTTTGGGATAGGGTGCATACCATGAATTTTGGCCCCTGTTCTCGGCCTGAACCGAATTGTCGGAGATGCGGTTGCCATAGAACTTGTTGCCGCTCGATTCCACGAATATGCCGGTCTGACTGCCGGAGATATTGTTGTAGATAATTATATTCTTATCGGAGTTGCTCTGGATTTGCAGCCCGTAGCGACCGTTATCGAATATCCGGTTTCCGTCGATAGTATTTTGACCCGATTCCATGAAGGTTATGCCTGCCACTACGTTGTTTTGCACTGTGTTGTTGCGGATGATGTTGCCCGTGCAACCGAGGCGCAGGTCCAGCCCGGAGTTGGTGTTCTTCGACATGTCGTTGAACTCAATCAGATTGTTGGCGCAGTCCGTGAACATGTACAGGCCGTACATATTTGCCTGCAAAACGTTGCCCCGGATGGTGTTGTTGCTGCATGATGGGAATAAATTGATGCCGTAAGCGCCGTTGCCGTAAGCTGAATTGTTCGCGATGAGGTTGTCGTTGGAGTTGGAGAGGTAAATTCCATACCAGCCCTCGCCCACGATCCCATTGTAGCTGGCATTGTTTCCCGTGACCGTATTGCCGTCGGAGTAGAGAAGGGCTATGCCCGGCTGGGTGCAGTATAGGACGGTGTTGTCGGCAATAAGACATCCAGTGACGCTGTTGAGCTTTATTCCGTAAAAGCCGTCCCGGACCAGGAAGCTGCGAATCTCTACGTTGTCGGCCTCTACGGCAACGCAAGCCTCTCTGCTATCCGCTCGGATGGTGGAGCCGTTGCCAACCAGTTTTATGCTCTTTTCAATGGATACCTTATCGTAGACTCCCGGTGCAACCAGCAGAGTGTCGCCGGGGGAAGCTGCATTGATTGCAGCCTGCAAGTTCGAACTCACCTGTATCGTGGCACCGTCTGCGGCGGCGGCTGTCAGCAGCACCAGACAGGCAATGCAAAAGGCCATAATTCTCAAGCGACCACCAGGATCAAGAGCAGTCGCGATGTTAATAAAGCTAACGTATATCATTATTCTGCATAGTCGATGCTGGACAATCCCCGGATAACACGGTCCCGGCAACGTATTCTCTCCGAGGGTGAGCGTCATCCCGGTACCAGGAATTGCTTATATTAGTCATATATGAACGTAAGTCTTTTTATTATCCGAGAGTAGTATTTCATTGGAGGATTTGACCAATGAGATATTTGTATGCAATTACCGGATTATTGCTGCTGCTTGCGGCAACTGCCGCAGCGGGCAGCTTCAAGGCAAATATGGATGTTGATATCTATGTAGATGCGAATAACGCCAGCGAGAACTTTGCCGACAGCGACACCCTTTGGGCGATTTCTGAGGACGGCAAGTCCGCAAAGGAGGTTTACCTGAGCTTTGTAAATCTCTTCGGCTCGCAGAGTGTCTTCAAGCCCGAGCAGCTCAAGTCCGCTACCCTGACACTGGATGTCTCCAAGGTAGAGAATCCCGGCGAGATCAAGGCATATTTGGTGCACGGTGCGACGCTGGGCACGGCAACCTGGAGCGACAAACCAGAGTACAGCAGCAATGTATCCGCCTCGGTCGATGTGGAGAAGGAAGGAAGCTACACGATTGATGTCACACCTCTGATCAAGAAGGCTGTGGAAATCTGCACGGAAGGATGCCCATACTCCATCGCCCTGGTAGCTCAGGACGGCGCGTCGGTAGGCATCACCTCTGCCAAGGCTTCCGCCGAGAAGAAGCCGGTCCTGGAATACGAGAATTCCGACTAGATCTCGGATAGCAAAATTTAATAAAATAAAATAGATAGCTAATCCCGATCGGGAAAACAGCGAGACTATGGCGGATTGGGCGGCAGGAAGGCTGCGCATAAATCCAATTCCATAAGTCCCGCCGTTCACCCGTGTTTAGTTTTCTTTTTATACCACTTCCATCATTGAAGTGGCTGATGCGCCAAGGCAGATCTTATGCGGTTCCCATTGTGCTCTTATTTCTTTTGGGGCTCTATCTGCTGTTCTTGAATGGCGGCGCGTCGGCTGCCGGCGGAGTATCCGACAAGAACGCCGTCGAGGTCATCATCATTGAGACGCCGGGATGCACAAAATGCGCCGCGATGGAGAGAACGCTCGGGCAGATCAACGAGGACGTTCCTCTAAACATAACCAAGTATTACTATTACACGGATGAAGGCCACCGCCTCATCAAAGAGCGGAATGCCAAGGACGTTCCTGCAGCCATCATCGGGTCTCATGTGATCAACTACAAGGATTACAATGGAGACAATGCCAGGCTTGAGCGCCTGGTTCGAGAGGCTCTGGCGGACAATACCACCGTTGAGAATGCCTCTATCTCCCTGCCCGGCAATAGAAGTGCAAATAGTTCAAACCTGAGCGACATTGAAAACGGTCCGGCTCCGGCTCTGAACTTGCAGGAGTTCTCTCTTTACACGGTCTCTGCGGTCCTGGGGGCGGGGCTGGTGGCGGGCTTCAACCCCTGCCTGCTCGGCATCCTGGTCTTTCTGGCGGCGTCGGTGCTCTCCTCATCGGGCCGCAAGCGCGAGCTGGTGATGATGGTGGTGTTCTTCTCACTTGGCATCTTCACCATGTATTTCCTCTTCGGCCTGGGTATGCAAAGGTTGTTGCAGGCGGATGCAGTGGCCGGGATCTTCCGATATGTCCTGACCGCATTTCTCTTGATCGCGGGTCTCTCTCAAGTCTTGGATGCGGTTCGTCTGAACCGGGGAAAACCCTCGCTCTTCCGCACGGACTGGGCTCTCAAGTATTTCCGGGCCGGTGTGGACAAGGGCCGTCTCAGTTCCTACTTCCTGCTGGGGGCGCTCTTCTCCCTGGTCAAGGCTCCGTGCGTTGGTGCCATCTACCTCGCGATCCTGGACCTTCTCTCCACCCAGAGCTACCTGGCAGGTGTAGCATACCTGTTCTTCTTCAACCTGGGAGTCATTCTGCCCATCATAGTCCTGGGCGGCTTCATGGCCCTGGGGATGAGTCCTGAGCAGGTGGACGCATTCCGCAAGGACCACCGGGTGGGCATGAGGCTGGCCACGGGCCTGGCCTTGATCGCGCTCGCGCCGCTCATCTACTGGCAGTGGATCTAGGCCGCATAAATCATTGTGGAGAAAGGATTAATAGAGAGATGTTTCACCTATTTCTGAGGTGTAACTATTGTTTTTAGTAGGTGAGGCTCTCATCGGGAGAGAGCCTGAGATAGCTCATATCGATCTGATCATAGGAGAGAAGGATGGGCCGGTAGGAGCGGCTTTTGCTTCCGGGCTGACCCAGCTTTCGGCGGGACATACTCCCCTCCTGGGTGTCATAAGGCCGAATCTTCCTCCCAAGCCCTCCACTCTCATCGTGCCCAAGGTCACGGTCAAGAACATGGATCAGGCTGCCCAGATCTTCGGACCGGCCCAGATGGCCGTGGCCAAGGCGGTAGCGGACAGTGTGGCCGAGGGAGTAATTCCCAAAGACAAGGTGGAAGAGCTGGTAATAATCGTATCCGTCTTCATCCATCCCCAGGCCAAGGACTACGATGCCATCTACCGCTACAACTACGGTGCTACAAAGCTGGCGCTGCAGCGGGCCATGGTCGGATTCCCGGACATCGAGAAGGTGCTCTACGAGAAGGACAGGTCCACTCATCCCATCATGGGCTTCCGCGTCACGCGCCTGTGGGACCCGCCCTATTTGCAGGTGGCCTTCGATCTGGTGGACGTGGCCGAGGTGCGCCGCGTGCTCACGGCTCTGCCTGAGAGCGACCACATTCTGATAGAGGTGGGAACGCCGCTGGTCAAGATGCTGGGCATAAACGTGGTCAAGGAGATCAGGGCCATTCGGCCCGGCGCGTTCGTCATCCTGGATCTCAAGACCCTGGATACCGGAAACCTGGAGGTGCGGCTGGCTGCAGACTCCACCGCCGACGCCGTGGTAATCTCCGGCCTCGCGCCCAAGTCGACCCTGGAACTGTCCATCAACGAGGCCAGGAAGACGGGCATCTATTCCATCATCGATATGCTCAATGTGCCGGACCCGCTGGCGGTTTTGAAGAGCCTGGATGTCCTGCCCGATGTGGTTGAGCTGCATCGCGCCATCGATAACGAAAAGAGCGCCCACGCCTGGCAGAACATTCGCGAGATTCAGGGCCTGGCCAAGGATGGCCGCAAGCTTCTCGTGGCTGTGGCCGGCGGCATTCGCGTGGACACCGAGGCGGCAGCTCTGGCGGCAGGTGCGAACATTCTCGTAGTGGGCCGGGCTATCACCAGGTCCAGGGATATTCGCGACATGGCCGAGCAGTTCCTGACGGGCCTGAAGCAGACGGAGATCGATCAGTACAGGATCATGACGGACTTCTGAAGATCGCGGATCTCGGAATGATCCTTCGTTCTCTTTTTTTATTGGTTTTAGTGTTGAGCGTAGCCGCTGGCACTGATGTGCGCGCTGGCCCCGCTACTCGTCCCGATCCCGCCGGAGCGGTGATAGTCGTAGTAGACGGCCTCGGTGCATCCTATGTCTACCCTGAGTACAGCGCCCGTACCCTGGACGGCGCGCCCATCGGCAAAGCGGTTCTCTTCAACCTCACCGGCAGCGGCGGGCGGGTGGTGGACGTCAGGGTTCCGGTCCCCGAAACCACCAAGAGCCACAGCGTTCTTGTCACCGGCAACTCCAGCGTGAACCCGCAATATCTCAGCACCACTATCTTCGACGCCGCCCGCCAACGTGGCTATCTCTGCCTGGCCGTTTTGCAGCGGGGGGATGCCATGTCCATGCTGCAAGAGATGGATGCCGTGCTGTATTTGAGTGATAACGCCATGCGCGGAGCCGAGCCTACACCCGGTTTCCGGGAGAGCGCGCCCATCAGCCTTCGTCCTCTGTTCCAGGTATGGCAGAACAGGTTTGATGAGTATTCCGCGCCGCAGGGCGTGGCAGGCTACGCGGGGTACGATGCCTGGGGCCTGGACGGCGCAGCAGCAGTCGTCCGCAACCTGACGGGCCGCCCATTTCTGATGCTGGTGAACGTGGGCGCAGTGGACAGCGCCGGGCATAATCTGGGCATAAACGGCTATCTGCAGACAATAGCAGCCCTGGACGCGCCGCTGGGGAATTTGGCCGAGGCCTGCCGCGAGAACAACATGCTGCTGGTGGTCACCGCCGACCACGGCATGTGCTTTCCTTCCCTCAAGGGCAAGGGCGGCCATTCAGCCGAAAAATTTGCCGCGAGGTTGGAGAGCCTGCGCGTGCCGCTCGTCTTTTTTGGGCCGGGAGTGGAGGAACTGAACCTGGGCGGCAACTGGTCAGAGGTGGACATCGCGCCGACAGTGCTGGATATGCTTAATCTGTCTGAACCGGAAAGCCTTTCATGGGAAGGCAATTGCATTCCGCTGAAAAAGAGCCATGATTCGCAGGCATTGGGCGTGCCGGAAGGAGTTGCGAATTATCGGGGCGAGAGGTTGGTTGCCAATAGGACGCTGGATCTGACCGCAAAGACTGCACCGCCGATGGGTGGGATGAAGAAGGCGGTTGGGGTCATTCTGATTCTGATCATAAATTTGGTCGGGGCTGCGGTCATTATTTGGATTTGGAGAAAAGAGTAGACGAGATGCAGCACGAAACGATTTGCAGTCTCGATTAACGCGCTCTCGGATCATAACTCACCTCGTCTCACTCATCTCATGCATCTCATTTCATCTCCTCCGACACCGCCTTCTTTCGCAGCAATCGGTTGTAGGCGATGGCAAACCTGTGCGCCTCATCCCTGATCTCCTGGATGAAGAGCGATGCTTTCTCACTGCGCTTCAGCGGCAGGGGCTCGGAGCTGCCGGGCAGGTAGACTTCTTCTTCCCCTTTGGCAATGGATATGACCGGAACCTTGACCCTCATCTCACGAAGCTGATTTCGGGCGGACAATAGCTGCCCGAGGCCGCCGTCGATGATGATCAGGTCGGGCAACTCTTTTTCCTCGTTCTTCAGGCGAGAGTAGCGCCTGCGCACAACCTCCGCGATGGAGGCGAAGTCGTCGATGCCCTCCACGCTTTTGATCTTGAAGCGCCGGTAGTTGCTCTTGTCCGGCCTGCCGCCCCGGAACTGCACCATTGACCCGACGGTGAAAGTGCCCGCCAGGTGCGATATGTCGAAGCACTCGATGACCTCCGGCCTCCTGGGAAGGTGCAGCGCCTCTTGCAGGGCATCCAGCTTCTTTCGGTCTCCAAAAAAGCCGATCTCCACATTCTTGCGGGCCAGATCCAGGAGCGTTCGCTTCTCTCCCAGCTTTGGGACAGTGATGCGCACTTTTTTTCCCAAAACGTGAGAGAGAAACTCGACCAGTGATTCATCCAGCGGCTCGGCTAAGATCAGCTCTTCCGGGGGCTTATTCTCAGAATAATACTGGACCAGGAACTCCTCCAGAAAATTTTCGTTATGGGCGAAGACATAGTCCTCTTTGCCCTCCAGCGTGCCCCTGTAAACCTTGAAGAGCATAAGGTAAACATTGCCGCCCTCGACCGCGTAGCTGATCACGTCCTGGTCGTATTTACGCAGATGCTCCACGCTCTGCCGCTCCCCCAGGCGCTCCAGCGCGCAAATCTCATCCCGCAGCTCTATCGCTCTTTCAAATTCCTGGCGGGAGGAAAGGGCAAACATCTCTTCTTTCAGGGCGCGGGCCAGCTCGCTCGATTTGCCGCTCAGAGCCGTCTCGGCGCGCCGGACCCTGGCCTGGTAGTCGGCCTCTCCGATCTTGCCGATGCACGGCCCTGCGCAGTGGCCCAGATGGTAGCGAAGACAGGCGCGTTTGGGAAGCCTGCGACAGGTGCGCAGCCCGAAGGTTTTCCGGACTATCTGGTAGACGTAAGTTCTCTCCCGCGCCGAGGTGAAGGGACCGAAGAACGAGCCGCGACCGGCAGCCTTGCGAGAGATCCTGATTCGCGGAAAAGGCTCGTCGGTCAGTTGAATGCAGGCATACCTGGAAGCGTCCTTGAGCTTGATGTTGTAGCGGGGCAGGTGCTTCTTGATGAGCGTGTTCTCCAGCAGCAGGGCCTCGACCTCGGTATTGGTCACAATGAAGTCCACGCTTGCCGCAGCCCCGACCAGCGCCCCGGTCTTGGGGCCGTGGTCCTGTTTCTGGAAGTAATTGCTCACGCGCTTGCGCAAGTCCCTGGCTTTGCCGACGTAGATGATGGTCCCATCGGAGTCGAGAAAGAGGTAGCATCCGGGAAGATGAGGAAGATGATCAAGAGAGATCATGCTTGAGAGTGTCAATTACATTCTTCCGTTAATAAAGCCTTCAGTAAATTACAGGTGAATTGTTATGGATGAAGATTTTAAGAAAGCCGCAGAATTTCACGGCCACATCTGCCCGGGCCTGGCGATAGGCTACAGGGTTGCGAAATACGCCAAAGAGCATTATCCGAGGTCGCAGGATGAGGA
>JAJRAT010000011.1 GCA_028682845.1 Methanothrix sp.
CAGCGAGATCAACTTCCTGACACCGGAGCTGTCATTGGAGGGTTAGTTCTGGCACAGGGGACAGGCAAAACTGCGGCGGCATCGGCGGCCCTAAAATCAGGCCGCTCTGCTGTCGCTTCGCCGCAGACGGCAAGCGGGGACCCAAAGAAGATCATAGAAGGCTACTGGGACCGGAGGAGCGAGAGCTATGGTCGAAGTGCAGCGGTCTCCAGAAAGGAAGAGCGGGAGGTCTGGATGAGGTCCCTCTCGGATACATTCTCCGATCTGCAGCCGGAAAAGGTCCTGGATGTGGGGGCCGGAACCGGCTTCCTCTCCAGCATTTTGTGCGAAATGGGCCTGGATGTGACCGGCATTGACCTCTCTCGCGGAATGCTGACTCAAGCCAAGGAAAGCATGAGCTGCAGCAGGTCGAACAGCGATCCGTCATCAAATCCGGATCATTTGAACAAAAGACAATGCGGCTATGGTCTCTGTCAGGGAGACGCTGAAGGGCTGCCTTTTCAATCCTCTTCTTTCGATCTGGTGGTCAGCCGTCATCTGCTCTGGACACTGCCCCATCCGTCCAGGGCAATTGCAGAATGGAGACGCATTCTGCGGCCCGGCGGGATGATGCTCGCCATTGACGGAAACTGGTTTGATCCGGCAATCAGCAAAAAGATCGGACGGGAGATCTCCGGGCTTCTGGCCGGCTTCTCCCATGATCATAACCCCGTGCCTTTTCGCCAAATCTACAAGCCCATCGAGAAGGATCTGCCGCTCTTTCAAGCCTCCCGGCCCGACCAGTGCCTTGCCCTATTCACGGATGCAGGACTGAAAAACGCAAAGGTGGACCGCCTGGATGATGTGAACAGATTCTACAAGAAAAACACCTCGCTCTCCTTCCGAATGGCCAATTCAGATACGGTTTTCATGGTCGTCGGCGAAAGAGGAAAATCTGAGAATTAATTTTTGCAGATATTGTTCGAAGTTAGGCGTGAATGGGCATGAATGGGTATGAATGGGTTTGAATAAAATTTGCGATTGATACGGTGAAGCAAGAATTTAAAATCAAAATCGGTAATCGTAGATTAGGACTCAAGAACAAGAACTCAGGAATGAGAAAATAATAGCCAGAAAGCGAGAACCAAAATCAAGGACTGAAAAATGTTGGCATTTATCCTGAAGAGAATTATCCTTTTGCTGCCGGTCTTGCTGCTCGTTTCCATAATCTCCTTCACTCTCTTTTATCTATCTCCGGGAGATCCGGCAGAGATTTTGCTTACTGGACCGCAAGGCCCTCCTGATCCCGCTGCTGTGCAGGAGTTCAGAGATCGGGCCGGCTTTAACGATCCGGCCTATGTGCAATATTTAAGATGGCTGACAAAAGCCTGTCGCGGAGACCTGGGATACTCATACACTTCCGGCGAGAGGGTTTCGGATGCAGTTTTGCACAGCTTCGTTCCCACGCTCAAGCTGTCTTTGGTCAGCCTGATCATATCCTTGTTAGTATCCATTCCTCTGGGAATCCTGTCTGCGGTTCGGAAGGGATCTCTCATCGACGGGCTCGGCATGGCGCTGGCGCTGCTCGGCGTCTCCGTCCCCAGCTTCTGGCTGGCCTATCTGCTCATCATACTACTGGCCTTGCAGCTCGATCTCTTGCCCGTGGCAGGCTACGGGCAGAACGGAGATCTGCAGCACATGATCCTGCCTGCCGTCACCCTTGGGGCGTCAGCCGCTGCTGTCACGAGCAGAATGATGCGCTCAAGCATGTTGGAAGCCCTGCAGCAGGACTACATCACCGCAGCCAGAGCCCGCGGCCTTTCCGAGAGGTCCGTGGTGCTGAGACATGCTCTGCGTAACGCTCTCTTGCCGGTGATCACTGTGATCGGGTTGAACTTCACCTATCTGCTCAACGGCTCGGCTGTCGTGGAGACCGTCTTCGCCTGGCCTGGCATCGGCAACCTCATGACCGATTCTATCTACGACCGGGATTATCCCATGATCTTAGGCTGCATGCTCTTTCTTGCCATGCTCTTTCTGGCGCTGAATCTGATGGTCGATATATGCTACTACTACATCAATCCGAGGACAAGGCATGAATCAGGGGATTAATTCGGATTTTGCAGCTCGCCTTGCCGCTATCGTCGTCCTCGGCCTCGTCCTGACGGCGCTCCTGGCCGGACAGATCGCTCCCCATGATCCCGAGAAAGCCCGGCCCGAGCTGCGGCTGAAAAGCCCCTGCCTTGACTATCCCCTGGGCACGGACCAACTGGGCCGCTGTATCTTCAGTCGAATTGTCTTTGGAACGAGAGTGTCTCTTTTTATCGGACTGGCGGTGGTCCTGCTCTCAGCCCTGATGGGCATAATCCTGGGTGGCGCTGCCGGATACTTCCGCGGTGTCCTGGATGAAGCCATCATGCGCGTGGTAGACGCTTTCCTCGCCTTTCCCAGCATCTTCCTGGCCCTGGCAGTGATCGGCTTCCTGGGATCGGGCCTGACCAATCTGATGCTCTCCCTCATCCTGGTGGAATGGACGGGCTATGCCAGACTGATGAGGAGCGGCGTCCTGGCGCTGCGGGGAAAGGAGTTCCTGGAAGCGGCCAGGGGCCTCGGAGCCTCGGACATCTACATCATGAGAAGGCACATACTTCCTAACGTTCTTCCCAGCATTTTGATCATGGCAACTCTGGGGATGGGAAACGCTATCCTCGGAGCCGCATCTTTGAGCTTTCTCGGCCTTGGCATTCAGCCGCCGACTCCGGAGTGGGGCGCGATGATGAACGATGCCCGCCCCTTCATCCGGGCCTTTCCGCTGATGATGATCTTTCCGGGAATTGCCATCACCGCGTCCGTCCTGGCCTTCAATTTGCTGGGAGAAGCGATCAGAGTCAGGCTGGACCCTCGCTCCGAGATAAAAAAGGAGTTATAGGAGCTATAATCTGGATTGGATTGTGCAATAGGCCGGCTCATCATCCCGGCCCGCCCATCAGTTCGCCGTCAGCTCGCTCATAAAACCCGGCTATCAGTCCTTCTAGCTACCCTTCTAGCTACCCTTCGGGCTATCCTTCTAGCTATCCTTCGAGCTTTTGATCTCGACGATCCGTCCCTTATCCATCACGGCAATCCGGTCGCTCATGTGCCTCACCACCTCCATGTCATGGGAGATGAAGAGCATGGTAAGACCGAATTCACTCTTCAGGTCCATGATGAGCCGCAGGATCTGGGCCTGCACGGATACGTCCAGTGCTGCCGTCGGCTCGTCCGCCACGATGAACTCGGGATTGATGGCCAGGATTCTTGCCAGGACGACTCGCTGGTTCTGGCCGCCGCTGAGCTGGTAGGGGTAGCGGTTCACATGCTCCCGGTTCAGGCCCACGATATCCACAAGTTCCTGCACCTGGTTTCGGATCTCGCTCCGGCTGCACCTTCCACCCAAGCCCAGGCGGAAGGGCTCGGCTATGCTCTCGCCGATCTTCATGCGCGGATTCAGGGACGATTCCGGGTCCTGGAAGATCATCTGCATACGGGGCCGCAGTTTCCGCATCTCGGCGTGCTTCAGGCTTGTTATATCCAGGCCGTCGAAGACGATCCTGCCCGCTGTCGGCTCAATCAGCCTCAAGAGCATCCGACCCACCGTGGTTTTGCCGCATCCGCTCTCGCCCACGAGGCCCAAAGTCTCGCCCTTTTCGATGGAAAAAGAGACGCTCTGCACCGCTGACTTGTACTTTTTCTTGATGAAGCCGGAAGCAAAGTGCTTTTGCAGATCATAAACTTCAATCAATTGAATTGATGACACCTCACCAAATGCCCTTTTTCTATTTGGACCATCTCCGGATGTTTCTTCTCACAGGCTTTTGTGGCCATGCGACAACGGGGATGAAAGCGGCAGCCTGGGGGAGGACAGATGAGCGACGGGCTGGTGCCGGGAATGGGCAAGAGACCCCGGCTGGGGAGGGAGTTGATGAAGCCCTGCGTGTAGGGGTGGGCAGGATTATTTAGGATATCCTGGGATGGCGCTTCCTCCAGCAGCTCTCCGGCATACATGACCGCGATCCTATCGCAGATGCTTCCCGCCACGCCGAGGTCGTGGGTGATCATGAGCATGGCCTTATGAAGTGTAGCCTCGCGCAGCAGCTCGACGATCTGCATTTTGGTCTTGATGTCGAGCCCTTTGGTCGGCTCGTCGGCTATGATGAACTCGGGATTACACGCGAGGCCCATGGCGATCATGACCCGCTCTCTCATGCCGCCGGACAGCTCGTGCGGGTACTGGTTGGCGTTAGCCGCTGCATCCGGAAGGTGAACCGATTGCAGCATCTGGACAGCTCTTGCGTTCGCCTCTCGTTTTCTCAGGCCCTGGTGGAGCCGTATCGCCTCTGCGATCTGATCGCCCACTTTGAGCACAGGATTGAGCGATGTGGTGGGATTTTGCAGGATCATGGCGATCTCTCTGCCCCGCAGACGCCTCATCTCCTCTTCCTTCAGCTTCAGAATATCCCGGCCTTTGTAATTGATCCGGCCCTCGATGCGGGTTGTGGGCTGCAGCAAACGCACAATGGACATGCCGAGGACCGTCTTGCCGCAGCCCGTCTCGCCGATAAGGCCCAGCCGTTCTCCTCCGGCGACCGACAGGTCAACGGTGTCCACAGCCTTTACCATACCGTCCTCGGAAGGGAACTGGGTTCTTAGGTTTATGATATCGATCAATGCCATTTCATGGCCTGTGATTTCTGATAGATCTTATAACTTGTTATTTGATTTTAGCATCTTATGAATTTGGACATATATATTATGAATTTAAACATAGATACGCTTACATGGTGCGCCTGAATATATGGTTTAGCAAAATTCACAACTTCTCAGAATTATCCTCAAATTTATCCTCAAATTTATCCTCAAATTTATTGGATTTAATAGTGATGAATACTTTCAAGTGGTAAAAAATACTCAAATGATATTTCATTTACTAATTAAAAATAATTCCCATCATCAAGAAAAACAGAAGAAATGAAGCGATCCTCTGTGTTTGTCGTTCAGAGGAATTTGATCAATCTATGAATCCCTGCGCCTCGAAAACGAGATTTCCTTTTTCGTCAAGCTCCCTAAATACCGCCCAGGTAGCTCTGTCCCTGGTGACTGGATTCATGAGATCGTCGAAATAGAACATCTCAGACTTTGCACTTGGTCCTGTTGAGTTCTTTCTCTTTACTTTGTTCATAACATACTATTGTTAAGGTTCTACTATAAAAATTATTAAGTAAGTAATGTAATATCATATTAGATATAATTTACTCACCCAATATGCATAAAGTGCCGCCCTGTGGAGAAACGCTATCTGCCTTGAGGATAGCTATCACAACTCTGTTGCGCGGGCATGAGAAACTTTCATCTGTTCGCGAGCATTTCTATCACAAGGGCTTAATATATCATCATCAGATGCGTCTGACTATTATATCATACTATTAGTAGAAAAATTCATATCATATAAGCGTATGACTTGGGATCGTAATCTTAAAAGGTGATCGCAGTGGCAGAAAAGAGGAATTTCGCCCTAAGGGACGCAGAGGGAAATGAGACGAGCGTCTTCACAGGAAGATCTCCTCGGCAGGCCGCACTGAAAGCCGCCAACCGAGGCCACACCGAAATACGGCTGAGAGAGCACGGCACCAGGAAGTTGCATATATTCAAAGGCGAACGGTCAAGGGTCAAGAAGCCTAAAAGAGCCCCCAAGTGGATGCCGGACAAGATATGGAAGCCCAACGTAAAGAAGATCGGCGTGGAGAGCCTGAAGAATCAGTAACATGCCGGTCTTTTGATCTGTATTTTTTCTCCATGCCCTGCAGTCCTTTCGCGGCAAGTCGCTGGAGAGATTTCGCCTGATGAATGCCCATCCCCGGCAATTTTATCCTTCGCTCATTTGCTGTCCCTAATTCTACCGTTGATGATCCTGTCCGACCTCTCCAGCGCCTCATGCGTTCCTCCGTAGTGCTCAGCCGCATCGCGCATGATCTGCTTGAAGCCCTCCAGGTTGCCCGCATCTGCATTCTCGCAGAGGCGCATGCACTCTGTGACGAAGGTCTGGCGCACTCGCATGGCCTTGGGGTTCTTCTGGATGGAGGCGTACAGCTCCGGGTTCTGATCCAGGATGCGGCCCACGAAATCGATCATGATCTCATAAACGGGCGACATGAACTTTCTCGATCTCTGCACATCGAAGTCCAGGCTTTTCAGAGTCGCCCCGATGCCGATGTAGGCGAAGTGAGTGAGAGCCTGCACCACGGCCATGATCTCGTCGTGCTCGTCTGCGTCCAGAACTTCGATCTTAGCGCCGTCCGACTCGAACAGGGACCGGATGACGGGCAGCCACTTGCCGCTCTTTCCTTCTGCGGGGGTGAGGATGACGGTCTGGCCGCATAGCGACGGCATGGTGGGCCCGAACATGGGATGAGTGCCCAGGACCTCGACGCCTTTGGGGGCAAAGGTCTTCATGGCCTTCATCGGCTCGGATTTAATGGAGGTCACATCCATGAGCAGGCTGCCCGGATGCATGTGGGGGGCCACTTCCCGGATCACTTCCACCGTCTTCTCGATCAGGACGCTGACCAGGACAATGTCGCTCGACTCGACCTCTGCCGCTTTGTCATGGGCATAGCGCACGCCCAGGCGCTCGGCCACCGCCACTTTTCCGCTCGGCCCCCAAACGGCCACGTCGAAGCCCTTCTCCTTAAAGTAGCGGGCGAACCATGAACCAGTCTCGCCCGTACCTCCCAATATCAGAATCTTTGTCGCCATCCACTCGCCTCACTTGCACCCTTGCGTCTTAGCTCTCAAATCTGCATCTTGCTGCTTGCCCGCTACCCTGTATCTTACTACTTGCTAACTGCTTCGCAGCTTGCAGCTCATCCTTGCTGCTTACTCCCAACTTTTTCCCGCTTGCTTTGGCTATTTTTCCGCCGCAGCCGCTCTCTCCCGCCTCTCTTGCAGAGCAGAGCGAACCGCCTTTTCCATCACCTGAACGGGAGCCTTCAAGCCCGTCCAGATCTCCAGAGCCTTCGCGCCCTGGTAGACCAGCATCATCGCCCCGTCGACGGCCACCGCTCCTGCGGCGCGGGCGTCCTTGAGAAGCTCAGTCTCGCGGTTGTAAACAATGTCGAAGACTGCGTGGTGCCCTTTTATCAATTGGGCGTCAAAAAGCCTCGCGTCTCCTTCTCTCATGCCGACGGATGTGGCGTTTATTATTATGTCCGACTGGGGAACGAGGCGGTCAAGATCGCACAGACAAAAGCCCATCGCGCCCACCGAGGCGGCCAGCTCGTGCGCCCTGGGCAGGCTGCGGTTGGCGATGGAGATCTCTGCGCCCTCCCGCTCCAGGGTATAGGCCAGCGCGCGCGCGGCTCCGCCTGCGCCGATCAGGAGGACGTTGCTGCCCTTGATGCGAATGCCCGCATCTTTCAGGGCCTGCAGAGCGCCTTCTCCATCCGTGTTGTGGCCGGATATCCTGCCCTGCGGGCCGAAGGAGACAGTGTTCACAGCGCCGATGGCTCCGGCCAGGTCATCCGGCTGCAAGATGCTGATCTCAAACGCCTTCTCCTTGAGTGGAATGGTCAGATTGAGCCCGGAAAAGCTCATGGCCGCCGCGCCGAGAAGTGCGTCCGACAATTTATCTTGAGGCACGCGAAAAGCATGATAGCAGGCGTCAAGCCCCAATGCCTGCAATGCGGCATTTTGCATCGCCGGGGAGAGGCTGTGCTCGATTGGGTCGCCAAAGATGCCGAAGATCTTCATAAGAACAAGTTTGCCGTCTTTGCCTAAATAATTTGCAGAACCCCGCGGGCGTTGCCGTCTGCCGGATTGACGCTATGCCTTGCCTGCAATGCCGCAGCAATGGCGTTTGCAGTAATGCTGCAATAATGTTATAATAATATTACGATAATGTTTACAATAGATCTATTAATATTACAATAATGTTTGCAATAGAGTTTACAGGAGCTGAAGGACGTACCACAAAGCTGCGCCGGCCAGTGCTCCAAAGGCTGTCGCCACCAGATTCACCCCGTTATTGCTCAACATGCCCTTCTGTTGCAGTGTGGCTCCAAGAACGCTGTCGAAGTTTGTGCCGAGGAATCCGCCGATCGCCCCGACGATTATGCCGAATACTCCCACCATTCCCGTTCCCATGGCGAGCAGCCCGATGATGAGTGCTCCGGCAAAAGAGGCGGCTTCGCCCAGGGGCGTCACGCCTCCGTCCACGCCCGGCTCGGTTTCTTTCAGAGTGGTGATCATCCGCGGCTTGGAACGGCTGGTCTCACCTATCTCGCTGGCCAAAGTGTCGCCGTTGGCCGTGGCCACTGAGGCGATGAAGGCGTAGACGAAAATATCATTTCCGTAAACCCCGTAGCAGATGGCCAGGGCCAGGGGAACCAGGCTGTTGCTGTAGACGTTTTTGTAGCCGCGCACGCCACCGTGAGATTGGGCGATGCCGAGCTTATTTTTGTAAGCATAGCCGTAGCGCGTGAATCCGGCCCCCATCAGGTAGAATGCCAGCAGGAGCAAAAACCAGGTCAGCCCTCCAAAGAGGATGACCAGAAGGCACACAATGGTCTCGCTCAAGACCGCATCCGAATCAGCCGCCTTGGCCCAGTAGGCCCCGATTCCCAGGACCAGCGCGAAGATGCAGATGAGCAGGATGCGCTGCAGCTCCGGCAGTGGATAGTCAAAGGAAAACAGCCACATGACCATAGCCGTGCCGAAGGGAACGGTGAAATCGCGCTGCCTTGAAGCATGGTGCAGGAACGCGCCGGAAAGCCCTCCCAGAATGGCCAGAAACAGTATTCTCTCCGAGGATAGACTCCCGGCGGAGATCATGGCCGCCAGAGGATATCCGAGGGCCACGGTGATCATGAGATAGATGATGCTCCCCGCCAGTGAATCGAACTTCTTGAAGGCCAGCGGGGCAAATGTGGAAGCCACAAAGGATATGGCGATGACGTACAGGGGAAAGTTCGTCTCCATCACGCTCAATGCCGGTCTCATGATGAGCAGCATGGCCAGGGATGCGGACAGCAGACGGGTGCCGGGGTCCAGGAAAAAGACCGCGGCCAGGGGAAGAACTGTGAAGGCTTCGGCATAGGGCAGTAGCAGAACCATTAGCCCTATGGAGAGCCTGGCGATATCTTCCCGTTGCATCGAACTGATGACAAGTTTCATCACAAAAATACTTTGCCTATGAGCGTGCTTGGAATTTCTGTCATGATTCATCGTCTTTACGAGCAACTCCTGGAGTTTCGAATAGATCGCCGCAGGCTGCCCGGATGCGTGACAGTGGTCCTGAGCTCCGGAGATTTGAATGATCGTGGGCTCTCGAAGCTCGGAGATCTGCTGGCCTGGTCTCTTGAACTGGGCCTGGCGTCTCTCGTCCTCTACGTGAATGATGATGACCGAGAGCTTGCCCGGAAGATCGCCGAGCTGCTGGACGGTGCACCCGCAGACATTCGGCTGCATACTTCCCAGGGAGAGACGCATCTGGGAGCCGGCGGCGGGATCAAGATGATTGTATCCCTGGGCTACGGAGGCAAGCGCGAGGTGACGGAGGCGTTCCGAAAGCTTTTGGGTGACGTGGAAGCGGGCCGCTTGAGTCCCGAGGACATCGATGCCAAGTCCATCGAAGGGCATCTGCGATTTTCCCAGAAGCCGGACCTGGTGATAAGAGCGGGCGGCAAGCGGCTGAGCGATTTCATGATCTGGCAGGCGGCTTACTCCGAGCTGTATTTCACCGATGTCAACTGGAGCGCTTTGAGGAAGATCGATTTCTTGCGGGCCATCAGGGACTGGCAGCGCAGAGACCGGCGTTTCGGGCGCTAGGATCATAGACCTCAAATCCCGCAGGCAGCCCTTTTTGTTGAGGCCGCAAGGCAAAAAAAATATACTAGGTTGCAGGATATTAGCGGATGGTGACCAATCCTTGAGCATGTGCGAGTCCAGAACCATCTGGTGGGATGGCGGCCTGTGGTTGATAGATCAGACCAAGCTTCCCGGTGAGCTTATCCCCATCAAAATGTCGAGCGTGCGTCAGTTGATTGAAGCCATCCAATCCCTGCGGGTGCGAGGAGCGCCGGCACTTGGGGCCGCCGGAGCTTACGGCATTGCTCTTGCCGCCGATTTGTCGAGGACCTCCAATCCCTTTGACATGATCGCGGAGCTGGAGACCGCAGCGGAGATGATCAAGGATTCAAGGCCCACAGCCGTCAATCTCTCCTGGGGTGTGGACCGCGTCCTGCGGGCGGCATCAAGCCGGGAAAGCACGGAGGAGATTCGAGAGGCAGCCCTTCGCGAGGCCGAGGAGGTTGCAGAGGAAGACATTCGCATCAACAAGTCGTTAGGAAAGAATGGCGCCAAGCTCCTGGATGACGGAGACTGCGTCCTGACCCACTGCAACGCAGGCAGGCTGGCCTGTGTGGGCTGGGGAACTGCGCTCGGAGTCATTCGCTCGGCTGTGCAGGCGGGCAAGAGAATCCATGTCTATGCCTGTGAGACGAGACCGCTCAATCAGGGCTCAAGGCTTACCGCCTGGGAACTGATCCAGGATGATATTCCCGTCACGCTGATCTGCGACAACATGTCCGGCAGCCTGATGCGAAAGGGAAGGATCGACAAGGTCATCGTGGGGGCCGACCGCATCACGAAGGATGCCGTATTCAACAAGATCGGCACTTACAACCATGCCGTTTTGGCCAGGTATCACAAGATTCCGTTCTATGTTGCTGCGCCCCTTTCCACCTTTGACCAGAGGCATGAGGAAGCTGATATCATTGTAGAAGAGCGGGACCCGGAGGAGATCTGCAGTCTGGCGGGAAAAAGGGTCGCGCCGGAAGGCGTCGACGTTTACAATCCTGCGTTTGATGCCACACCCCTGGACCTCGTCACGGCTCTGATAACCGAGAAAGGAGTCTTCAGGCCGCCGCTCATGCCGCCGGTCTAGCCGAAAAAAGCCCGACGGGCCGGGACAGGCTAAATGGGCAAACAAAGGAAAAAAGAATCCTTTAGGGAACTGTTCTGAGATTGGGATTACAATCTCTGGCGAAAGCCCGGATGCCTGCCAATTCATTGACCGGAGCCGTCAAGCAAGCCATTTGCCGTTGGCAATTCCCGTCAAATTTTTCCCCAGAGGGCCGTTTTCGCTATAGTCTCCCAGGATCGTGTTTCCTTCCCGGGCGAGATTGAATTTGTAGGACGCGCCGCTCAATGCCACTAAATTCAGGGAAAGCTTTTGGCCCGACAAAATTCCGGTTGCTTTTGCCTGTTCGGTCCCATTGACGCGGGTGATGATTCCGTTCCCTGAATATTCTCCCCCCACGTTCTTCAGCGTGAGGTCCACGTGGCTTTTGTCGGACAGATCCAGGCTCAATTTGCTTTCGGCTGCCGTCTCAACTGCTGTTGTTTGTAGAGATGTCCGGACGGAACTTTGTGGAGAATAGCTTCGCGCGAACTCATCATAGCTATCCATATTGATATCCATAGCTGAGTCGCCCAAAAAGTTATAGGACGCGCCGCCGCTTCCTCCCGAACAGGCGCACTTCGCCGCGCCGGGAGAACAGGCCAGGAGCATCAGAGCCAGGACTGCAATTAAGCCTCTCGTTTTAGATCCCTCATCCATAATTTTGCTTGGCGTTTTCTCTTTTATTTCCTCTCCACTACCGCTTTTAATATCTTGCGATAGGATTTGCTAGGGACTGCAAGAGAATTAGCCTGTGCTGCTGGTGACGGAAGTTCCTTCAGACGATGCCCCCTGGCCGGTATAGGTCTGATAGAAGTCTCTGTTGATTGTGACGGATTTAGCGCTGCTCGTCGAATCGAGGCTCTTGGCCGCAGATCCCACATAGGCACCGCTGGTAGCACTGGGATTTATTCCGCCGGCCAAATTGGCAGGCTGGCTCTGCCCGCCTGTGAGTGTCATGCTTCCGGTGACGGTTCCAGATTCGCTGCTGCCGCCTGCAGAGAGCGAGTCATATTTTCCGGCGAGTGAAGTTCCCGAGGCGGAAAGTTCCAGGCGGAAGGCTACCGGCGAATCTATGAGCGATATGAAGACCGTCGGCCTGTCGCCTGCTACCGACCCGGAGGCAACTGCCTTCTCGCCGGAGTTCATTGAGCCTGTTCCCTGCAACAGGTTGCTCACCTGAATCATCTGCAGATCGAAATGCCTGACCTGCTGGCCCTTCAGATCAACGGACCAGGTTCCAGTGAGGTTGCCCTGGGATGAGAGCGATCCCACGCTCGCTGCGGAAGGCGATTGCCCCGAGCCTACCGTCAGAGGCGACAGAATGCCGGTTCCTGTGCTCACTGTGCCCATATAGCCCTGAGAGGCCGCCTGGGACATCAGGCAGGTGAATATTAGAACTAAAATCAGTATCACTTTTTTAGCCATATCTACTAACCCTCTGCAACCCTGATTGGCGCGAGTGGTTAATAACGATATCTACCCGAATTGCCTCTTTGGTGCCAACTCAAATAAAAAAGCTAAGCTGAAAATTCTCAAAGACAAGATATAAAATTAAGTCGAAACTAAAAAAACAAAAAGCTTAGGCCTGCCGCAGCAAGCCATAAGATATCTCAACCCGTCGGCTGTGTCAGGGCGTTCTGCTGGATTTGGGCGCTTTGCTGGGCCGATGCCGTCGTTTGAGCTGCAGCGGAATCAGACAAAGGCGCAACAAGGCTTCCGAAAGCAACACCCGGCTGAGTTATTCCCGGAGATGTGTAAATGTAGTCCCCATCCATCGATCCGGGTTTTATGGTCAGGCTGAATCTGTAGAGGTTCTGGCTGCCCGACGGCGTGACGAACAATGCCATCTGATCTCCCAGAACCGTTCCTCCCACGGTCACCGGTGTCGTGAAGCCGTTATCGGTCAGCTCTCCGGAGCCATATACTGCGTCTCCGTTCTGGTAGAGATTGACTCGAAGATACCTGGTTGCGATATCCGACAGGGTAAAGGACCAGCTTCCCGCGGCGGGTGCTACTCCAAGACCTTTGATGACTCTAACCGGGGTCCGGACGCCCTTTTCCGGGACATGGGGGCTCATGCCCGTGTCTTTTCTGATTATAAAGAGGCTCTCATTGCGAAAAGATAGACTGGCATCGTTCACGTCGGTGTAAACGCCGCCTTGAACCTCCCTGTAAATCTCGCTTCCGGACATATCTTCTCCCGGAAAATCCGGCTCTGCAATATAATTCTTAGGACCCTGGGCTGATGCCGTCGAAAAGAGGCAAAGGGCCAAGGCCATAGCTAGTACCACACTATTAATTCCCATTCTCCTGATACCTCCAATAAATTAGCACACTTGGTTGCTCTTAAAGTTTATCCCCTGCAAAAAAGAATCTATTTTCAAATAGCTATCGAAAAGCTATTGAAAAGGAACTCTAACTGCCTGAAAATAAGGATCATATCATAAATGTGTTCCATGTATTGGCGCGGAAAAACTCCGTATTGAAAATTAGGG
>JAJRAT010000123.1 GCA_028682845.1 Methanothrix sp.
CTCTCTCCTCTCGACCGGCAAGCCTTTCCCTAAAGCGCCTCTGCCCTCCCATGAAGCTGTCTTCGGGCGCTTCCGCCGGCTCTTCCCGTTCGATGTACGGTCTCAAATCACCTGCATCATCATCTGCATCATCTTTTGCATCATCGTTTACATTATCGCTTGCATTATCGTTAGCATCATCTTCCAAATTTTTGCCCTGGCTTTGGTTTTTGGAACGGGTAGCCGACCTGTACCTTTGCAGGTCTTTATCCTTGGAGAATACGATGCGCCTCGGCTCGCGTTCATCTTCATCGGAATCCGGTTTTCTTCTGGGCACGATCCGGTCGTAGTCGTCCTCGTCATCATCCGAATTGTCTTCTAGGCCGTCTTCCAGGCGATCTTCCGAATTATCCTCCAGGTTGTCGTCCGGGCCGTCTTCATCTCTGTATTCTCGATCCAGGTTTTCTGCAGGCTCTACATCGTCCGGGTCTTCATCTTCATCATCACCATAATCATTTGCCCTGGGCCGATTGCCCCGATTGCCGAACCGATCTTCCGGCAGATCCTCATCAACCTGCAGCTTTGGGTCTTCCAGATCGTCGCCGGGATCTTCCGAGTCACGCAAAAGAGTAATAGGCACGCGGTTCTCGCCGGAGCTGCTGGAAAGAAGGATCTCTCCCTCCAGGCGTCTCTTGTTGGAGGGCATCCTGGCCATGATGGGGATGGTCTCTTCTGCGACCACATAATGATCGGGTTTTCGCAGCCGCACCGCCTTGAAGACGGGATTGCTGGCCTCCAGAGATATATTGGAGGGTTCACCGTGGTTGACGACTTTGAGGTTGAAGATGGTCTCTTCGCCGGGAAGAAGGCGAAGCACTATCGGTTTCGCCTCCATCGAGCCGTTATTAATATGAACAACCCAGTCCAACTTCACAACCCCCAATTGAAGATATCACATAATATTGTATAAATATTTCGCCTGTGAAGCTTGGCGGGATGATGTCTTCGGCCAAGTTTTCCCAAGCCGACAAGTGCATCGGATAGCTGCCTTCGGCTAATTTCTTAAATCGGGCGGGAGCATGTTCGGGATTCCGTCTTCGATGGGATAGGTTTCCTTGCAGGCCGCGCAGCAGAGCTTTCCGGTTACTATTTCCTTTTCATTCTCCTCAAAGACTTCAAGGGTCAGGTCTCCCTTGCACAGCGGGCAGGCCAGGATATCAAGAAGATCGCGTTTCATCGGCGCAATATCTGTGGCTTAGAATATTAAATCTTTGCATGGACGGCCCGCGTTATCTGCAAAAAGCTGATGTCGTTTCTATTTGTTGAGCATCATGTTCAAAAAAGTTAATATGTTATGCGAGAGAAGATGATTGAATAGAAAAAATGAATTGAAAAAAAAAGAAGGCGCAAAAAGGAAGGTGTGCAATGATGTATGAAGAGAAGATAAAAGAGCTGGAATCGCGGCTGAAAGATGTTGAAGGAAAGTTCAAATCATCAGAGGGAAGAGCCAAGGAGTCGCTTGAGGAGAGCTTTAAGAAATCGGAGATGAAGGTCAAGGAGCTGGAAGGAAGGGTAATGGACCTGGAAAAAAAGATACTGGCCAAAAAGTAATTAGGCGCAGTTGATATCTGTAGAGTCCTGATTCAGATGTCCTGATTCAGATTTCCGGATTCAGATGTCCAGGAGTCGGGATGCGTTCTTCCACAAGATCGCGTCCTTATCCTGAGGCGATAGATCCAGGCGCTTGATTATTTCTGCGGCTCGGCCCGGCTCTTCCCAGGGATAGTCGCTGCCGAAGAGTATGCGATCCGATCCGATTTGCAAAATAAGATCTGCCATATCTTTTTCATTCATGTAAAACGAGACGTAGGCCGTATCGAAAAAAACGTTCCTGCTCTGGGAAAGCAGATCGGACGACAAAATATATTTTTGCACATCATCCCACATGCGCAAGCCTCCCAGGTGGGCCAGATCGACCTTTAAGTCAGGGAAGGATTGAACAGTTCTTGCAAAGCGCTGCGGCGTGCCGTAGATCTCTTGCCGTTCCAGAGGGTCCCGGCCCGCGTGGGTGACCAGGATCATATCTCTGGCTATCACCGCCTCGTAGAGCCGCTCGCACCGGGAATCATCGGGAAATACCTCCTGCAAGAGCGGCATCATCTTGACGCCTCGAACTCCGACGGCTGCCAGCCGATCCAGCTCTTCCTCCAGATTGGGCATGAAGGGATGAACAGCCCCGAATGGGATCATGCCGTCGTCTCCCGAAACGGATAAGATCCAGTCGTTAAGTGATGAGACATCCTCCCTGCCCTTGGCCAAGGGCAGGATTACGGATTTGTCGATATTTGATGCATGCATCCGGCTGCGAAGATCTTCAGGCGCGCCTGTGCCCGGAACTTCTACCTTGAGCTTCCTCTTGGCCGCGGGCAGCACCTTTTCTGCGACGGTTTTTGGATAAATATGCGTGTGAAAGTCGATGGTCAAAGTGAACAGTCCTTGTCCTCATAACGGATTGTGCAGCCGGAAACCTGATTTAAATAATTCCCATCTCGGTGAGCCTCTCCGGCAGATACTTCTTTGTCACAAAGTCCAGGCCCTTTCCGGCAAAAGCCTGCTGCTCGGCTTTCTTCTTGAGGTCCATTTGCAGCTTGATCTGCTTCTCCCAGTAGGGCGTGTTGAACCTGGGATCGGTAAGCTCGGCTCGCAATGCCTGCATGTCCTTGTCAGTGAGCTTGTCTGTGGAAAGGTTGTAGTCCACGATGTCGCTTGGCTGCACTCCCAGGAAGCGGGCGGAGGGCGTGACCAGGTGCTCGGAGAGGTGGGCGCTCTTGATGGCACCGTAGGCGATGCTGGCAAAGATTCTGTACGACCAGGGGTCCCCATCCGTGAAGACCACGACAGGTAAGTTCAGCTCCACATTGAGTTTCTTTATAAAGCGGCGCGTTGATCTGGCGGGCTGTCCTTTGATGTGCACCAGGATGGCATTTTGCTCCTCATCGAATCCATTCTCAATCAGCCGGGCGTACATTCCGCCCGTCTCGATTGCCATGACCATTTTGGCGTCGTGGCTTTGGAACTTGATGTTATCCACATTGAACGGGATCTGGTAACCGGCTTCACCCACATCCTCCTGGCAGTGAATGTCCTTCTCGCCCCGCCGGGTCTTCTCCTGCAACTTCAGCGGCCCGAAGACCGCAGCGCCGTCCTCCTCGGGCCGGACGTGGAAGTCCTCGCGCTGCAAAGCGGTCACGATCTCCAGGTCCTCGATGAGCCGGTCGCTCTCCGCCTGCTCATGAAATTTGGCGATGTCCCAGTTCTCTGAGATGTAATAGATCTCTCTCAAGGTTGAGCCGCGGTTGTTCCTCAGGTGCTCCTTGATGAGCAGCTCGGAGAGGTAGACGGTTTTAAGCAGCGTCTTGGCTCCGCGCACGGTCTTGACGCTGCGCAGCGTCTCTTGATCCCCGTAAATCCAGACATCGTCCTTGCTGCTGTACTCGATGTTCGCCTTGGTTCGGGAGGGCAGGGAGATGTGGGGCACGATGCCTTTCTCAAACTGGCTGTAGAGGTCCGAAGCCAGGCCCTCCAGCTTCTTCTGAGTAATTTCCGTCTTTTCCATTTTTCAGATCACCCTGGCACCTGTGACGATCTCCGCATCCAGGCCCTCCACCACCGGCTCTCCCAGGGCGGCATCGTCGGTTTGAACGGTGTAGCTCAAGGTCGTGCTCTCGCCGGGACCGATAGACAGCTTCCAGTGATAGTCGTAGCCGTCGCCGAGGGAAATGACTTTAGCCGCAGGAGATACGGCGACCGCCTCCTGCCTCAAGACCTCGTGCAGCTTGAAGGATCTCACCAGATCGCTGTGGTTTTCCACTTCGATCTGCACTTTTGTGAAGCCGTTTTGCGCAACTTTTCGCCGGAATACGAGCAGGTTGCCCATGATCTTGGCCACCACTGGACCGATATCCGGCTCTTCCCTATCCAGGATATCAGAGAGCTTCTTTGCGATTTTTGGCAGGATCTTTCTTATGATCTCTTCTTTTTCCCGCCGTTCCGAGAGCACGCTCTGGCGGCTCAGGTAGCGGCGCAGCTTCCTCGCCACCTCTTTCAGTCCCAGGTCGATCTCGACCAGGATCTCGGGAACATCGGCCACGGCATCCTTGCTCTCCGAGGTGAAGGGGATGTTGGTGGAGGCGATGTGCACCAGAAGAACCGCCGGGCCGACCGGAATGCCGGAGCCGGTGGGCTGGCTCAAGGAATAGTTCTTCCAGGAGACGCTCTCCACGGCATGTGTGACAGCGCAGGCTCCCTGCTGGTAGACCAGAGGAACGCGATTGGCAAACCGCAGGATCTCCACGCGGCTCTCCTTTTCCAGCTCGCCGCCAAAGCCGAGGCCCACCTCGACCAGGAAGGGATTGCCGGAGTAGACGGAGACGGGCCGGACCGTGGTGGCGATGAAGTCCAGCCGGAACTCCTTTTCCAATCCCGCCTTGATCAGGTCCTCGCCGATGGGCGAGAGGCAGTCCACGGGCGGCGACTTCATCTTGAGCTGTTTAAAAGCGGAAAGCAAGCGCTTGGCCTCTTCATGTTCGAGGCCGGTGGGAGAAGCTTCCGGGTCCAGGCCCGCCCGACTGCATAGCTCCTGGGCGGAGATGGTGCCGATGGATGAGAACGTCTCTTTCAAGAAAACGCGCAGCTTCTTTTTGTCCGTGTATCTCAGGAGCTTGATCAGCTCGCCAAGCTCGATTCCCGCCGGGTGAGGCTGGATGGCATAGGCTTTCTTGGGAAGAGATTCCGTGGCCCTCTCGAAGACCTCGACGTTGCCCTCCGGCTCCACCAGGGTTATGCGGGCATGGGGATTGACGATGGCCGCGCTCTTCAAAGAGCCGAAGACCGACTGGCGGCGGCTGCGAACGTAAGAGCCCTCCATCTCCAGCTCCACGCGCGTGCCCCGCGGCCGTTCCCAATCCATGTCCTCCTCTTTGATGATCTCGGGCTCGTTCTTGGCCGTGTTTATCGTCAGCTCGCAGTAGCGGGCCGGCCTGCCGGGCGCGATCTTGGAGATGACCTTGGTGGGCTTGCCGCTGGTAAGCTGGGAGTAAAGCACGCCCGCCGAGATGCCGATGCCCTGCTGGCCCCGGCTCTGGCGGAGAGTGTGAAAGCGTGAACCGTAAAGTAATTTCGCGAAGACGCGCGGGATCTCCTCGGGAACTATGCCTGGGCCGTTGTCCTCCACAATGACCTGATAGTAGTCGCCATTGCGCTTGATCTGAACGAAGATGTCCGGCAAAATCCCGGCGTCCTCACAGGCATCCAGGGAGTTGTCCACTGCCTCCTTGACGCAGGTGATGAGGGCGCGGGGCGCGGAGTCGAAACCCAGAATCTGACGATTCTTTTCAAAAAATTCTGCTACGGATATGGCCTTTTGCTGCTTGGCCAGCTCCTCGGCAATTTCCATAAAAATAAAAAAATAGGGCTAGAGCTCAGCCCCGACTACGGTCTGGGTGGCTGTGACGTTGTCTATCTCACGAATGACGTCGACGAGCTTGTTCAACATGCTCAAGCCCTCGACCTCGATGATAACCACGAAGTCGAACTCACCGAAGACATGGTAGACATCTTTGATGCCGTCTATTTCCTGCAATTCATTGTAGACGGTTTTCTCCTGTCCCGGCACAACTTTAACCATCGTTACACCAATTACCATCTTATTTCACCCCACGTTATAGAGCTTCAGCACATTATATAAAACTTTTCAGCTCTTCTTGCCGATGTGGAAAGTCTCTACCTCTTCATCGCTCTCTTGTTCAGGCCAGGCATTGAGGGACTCGCTCTTCTTGGGGCGGGATTTCTTGGCCGCCTGTGTTGCCTTTTCGGCTGACTGTGGCTCTTCTATTCCTGCCTTGGATCCAATCTTAGATTCACCGATCCCAGATTCAGGCTTGGCCGTTGGCGCAGCAGGCGAATCCTTCGCTTTGCTGCGGCCCTTGGCCAGATCCTCTTCCAGGGAGGTAAGAGCGCGAATTACCATTTGCCTGTAGTGACCTATGTCGGTTTGATAGTGCTCCCGTGCTCTTTGGGCATCCTGGGCCGGAGTGGCGGCGGAGACCTTGTCTGCGGTGGCAAAGTCACCGCTGATTGGGGCGGGGCTGGTACTTGACAAAACCTGAAGTCGTTCCAGAGTCCTGCGGGCGGTGTCCATGATCCACTGGTTTCTCGTCTCCTCATCCACACGCTGGATGGCCTCGGCTCGCAGGGAGATGATGATGTTCCCGTCCTCCGTCTGGTACAAATTGGGCTTTCCCACCACGGCCACGTAGGCCGGAGCCTCCATGTTGGCCAGAATCTGCGCCGCCTCCGGCTGGTACTGACCGGCATAGATCAGAATGCTGCCCGTGGGATCGACAACTCTCCCCCGCCAGTATTCTGTGTCGCCTCCGATGTCGTCCTTCTCGGTCAGGATGCCCACCATGAAGACGCGGTTGCACTTAGCACCGGTGGGCGTGAGCAGGTATTGAGGAGCATACTGGTGCTGATCCTCTCCGTCCCGGAAGGAGTAGTTAGAACTCTTAAGCTCCTCAGTGAAGATTCTGCGTGCCACTTCCCTGGAGAATCCTGCCATGCTTCACACCTCCACCGTTGCCATCAGTTCATTTATCTGGGATACCGTCACCGGTGCGGCCTCATTGATGCTTTCCACCAGAATGTAGCGATCGACCCTTGGTCCGGTGACGCTGAAGTATCGGCCCACCAGCTTTCCTTCAATCATGCTGCGCACTACCTCGTGGTCGAGCGCCTCCATAGCCATTTGCTTGGCGGCGTCCAGCGTCAGGCCGACCAGGCGTTCCGTGGTCTCGCGGTTGATCAGCACATCCTGCACCCTTCGACCGTCGTCGATGACTGCCTTGATGCGCAGATCGTAAGTCCCCTCCACTTTCCCGTGATCGCTGCACACTCCCTTGGCCAGAGAACGTTTGCAAACAGGGCAGCGTTTGATCAGGCCGGAGCCCTTCTGCACATCCACCAGAGCGCCGGTAAATTCCACTGACTGAGAGCCTACCTCGATGTCGATATCCAGTGGCTCGATCTGGCTGGTGCGGTTCAGCTTCACGCTGAAACGGCCCTGGAACTCGTCCGTGACCAGATTCTTGAGGCGGTAGCTCTTGCCTTCCTCAAGATTCGGCAATTCCGCCTTGACCCATTTCACAAACTTGATGGTGCCGGTATCGTCTCCGATGAGGCCGGACTGGGAGATGGAATCGCTATTCGCCTCCCAAAGCTGCGTCACCTTGACCGTCAGATCAACCCAGCGGCCAGGCTCACTGATCTCCACGATCTTGAGCGGCTGAGCGGCGAGGCTCGCGGGCTTCGCCTCGACCTCAGTCTCCAATAGCTCGATCTGGCTGGTGCGGTTCAGCTTCACACTGAAGCGGCCCTGAAACTCGTCCGTGACCACGTTTTTGAGCAGATAGCTCTTGCCGAGTTCCAGGTTGGGAAGACCGGCCTTGGTCCATTTTACAAATTTCATGGACCCTGTGCCGTCGCCGACCAGCCCCGTCTGGGAGATGGCTTCAGTTGCCGGTTCCCAGAGGTCCAGCACCTTGACCTGCAGATCCACCCATTTGCCGGGCTCTTTGATCGCCGAAATCACTGCCTTCTCGGCGCTTGCCCTGACCTGAGGCATGACGCCGTGCTCCTTGAAGAAATAGTTCAAAACCGATCTGCGAGCTTCGCTTTCGGGCACGCGAAACTCTTCGATGAGCTTTTTCAGGCGAGACTCAATCTCCGCATCCGGAACCTGAATATTCTGTTCCTTGAGGCGGGCGGATATCTGATCAACCAGTTCTTTCATCGACAATATGCCCCCTGAGTTTTATTGAGAGGTGATACTCACTAGGTCTCGGAAGTATTTAAATTGGAGCAGTGCGGGGCGAAAGTAATCTATGCCGTGCAGTCTATGCCGGATCGTTCGATAAGGAGATTGGATGCAAATTGTTACATGGTTTGGCAAGATCGATCAGGAGAGCGGCTCGGTCCGGCTGGCCGAAAATACCGATGCGATGATTGAGGAGCTTCTCGCCCTTGACGCTCCTGATATAAATCCCATAGCAACCCCGTCGTCGCAGCCTGATCTGCGCGCCCTTGCCAAAGAATTCGGCTTTGTGGCCGACGACAACGAGTACAATGCCCGCTTGAGAGAGGTCGCTCTCGCTCTGGTTCATCGCCGGCTCTCCGCCCTGGTCACGGCGGAGCAGGACCTTCTTCAGGCGGTGGAGGCCCTCGACAACCTGAACCAGGCAGTCAATCTTCTGGACGAGCGGCTTTACGAGTGGTCCCGCCTGCGCCACCAGGAGATCGTGCACGGAAAGGATCTGGCCCAGGCGCTGTGCGAGGACGAAGCCACCGGCATCCTGGCCCGCGCCATCCTCAACCTTCGAGAGTCGCGCTCTTCCATGGAAAAAGAGGTAATCGATGCTGTGCAGGCCATCGCCCCCAGCCTCTCCGACCTGGCCGGTCCCATCCTGGCGGCAAGGCTCATCTCTCGATCGGGCAGCCTGCGCCGTCTGGCCGAGCTGCCTTCCAGCAGCATCCAGGTCATGGGAGCAGAAAAATCCCTATTCAAGCACCTGAACGGCCATGCCCCGTCTCCCAAGCACGGCATCATCTACCGCCACCCATCCGTGATCGGAGCCCCCAAGAAGCTACGCGGCAAAGTCTCCCGCGCCCTGGCGGGAAAGCTGGCCATTGCCGCCAGGCTGGACGCCTACGGCGGCAGCCCGACGCCTGAACTGAAGATCGGCCTGGAAAAGCGCCTGGCAGACATAAGAAAGAGGGGGCGGAATGCTCATCGGCCCAAAAGCTAAGGATCAGATTTATATTCAAAGTACCATCATCTAACCTGTTAAGGATTGAGGTGCGCAGATGAAATGGTTGCCAGGATTGGTGTTGATTGCGGCTCTATGCATTGCCGGTGTCGTTTTGCTCGTTCCCACTGTCGGCGCAGTGCCTCAAAACCTCACCGAGCACTCTTGGATCTATAACCAGGGCTACATGGACGACTCGCGCATCTACCAAACCCAATACGGCTATGCCGGGCAAAAGCTTGTGACCGGCACCAGAGGCACGGGAACCGTTTCGCGCTCCATTGACGCCTCCGTGTATGGCGGCTATGAGGACGGCTACAATGAGATCAGCATGAACGAATGGGGCGTCTGGCAGAATAAACCCTCCACATTCACGCAGTCTCTGACGCAAAGCGACCTCAAGAATGCCCTTTGTGCCAAGAATTATCAAGTAGGCTCAGTCTATTCTGAGAGCTACTCCAATATCAGGGATCTGGTTAAGGACACGTCCATAGCCCAAACCGATGAGAATTCCGTTTACGATATCAAGACAGAGATTCAGGGTACCGCCAAGATAGGAGCCCGCGTGCAAAAGAGTTCCAGCTCCGTCGCTGCATACTCGATGAGCGGAACCTACATGGGCTACACGAACATCCACCTGACACTGGAAACCGGCAACGCATCCATTCTGACACTGCCGTGCCCCTGAAGCGCGGCAAATCCCAGGCTTTTTGGCTTAGGATTTCTTCAGAATCGGCCCGATGTCCAAAATCCGTAAAATCCGGACGTTCAATGTTCATGGGACTGCAAAAAAATTAGCCGTCCAGCGCAAAGTACACGCGCCGGTTTGCCTTTCCTTTGTTCTCGGCCTTTATCATCCTGATCTTTCCGATCTCGCCTGTCCTCTGCACATGAGTTCCGCCGCACGCTTGCAGATCGACGCCCTCGATCTCCACCACTCTGATCACCTCACGATCGGGAACAGTCATGGCCAGGCGCACCAGATCCGGTATGGCCAGTGCCTCGGAGCGGGGAAGGATTTTTGTTGAAACCGGATGGTCCTCGGCTATGATGCGGTTGGCCTTCTCCACATATTCAGACATCCTGGCCTTGTCGAAGTTCTCCAGGCTGAAGTCAACCCTGGAACGAGACACTTCTATCTGATTGCCTGTTATCTTCGCGCCCGTCTCCTTGAAGATCACGGCGCTGAGAATGTGGCAGGCGGTGTGGCTCTGCATGAAGCGGTAGCGCCTCTCCCAGTTCAAGACGGCATGGACTTCGTCCCCCGTTAACAAGCCCGCCCGATCCAGAATATGTACGACGCCACCATGGGCGGGCTCAACCCGCAATACCTTGAATTCCTCATCGCCACGAATTATCGATCCGAGGTCGGAGGGTTGGCCTCCGGATATGGGATAAAATCCGGTTTTATCGAGAACTATGCACTCTTCCGACGCCTCCGTTACGGTGGCGTCAAAGTCTTTGAGATAGCTGTTCTCCAAATAGATCAAGGAATTATACCGGGACATTGATATACTTAGACCTCCTTTTCACTACTATGCCTACAGAGGAGTACAGAGGCCGCCGGACAGAGATATATTTTCCCTCCGAAGATTTTTTGAAGAAGTGGAAGGGGTGGGCCAAGGCGGCGAAGACACCCCTATCGTCTTGGATTTTTGAGACTGTCGAGCGAGTAATGGACGACTCCGGTGAGCCCATCCAGGATATCGCAAAAGAGAGGTCCTCTCTTCAGGATGAAAATCGGAAGCTTCGCCGGGATTTGGAAAATGCTACAAAGCTCATGGAGGCCTATAAAACTGAAGCCTTCAACCTGCGCAATGAGATCTTCCTGCAGAAGGATCTGCGGGGTAGAGGACAGTTCGATGATCGCCTGGTCGCTGTCCTTCGTCGCGGGGGTGTCTGGCGCTCTCGGGACCTTCTCAAGGAGCTCGATGTGGATGCAAAGGATGTTGATGCCATTCAGATCGTGGTTAAGCAGCTGCAAACCCTCCAGGATATTGGGATTGTGCAGGAAGGCTCTAATGGCTGGAGGTGGGTAGGCTGAGATCCATTGTTTCTGACAAATTGCCGAATCACCTTGAAATGACGCCTATGGGTCCGGCCCGCCCGCATGAAGAAGATTTGGCAAAAATCGACTTGGATGCATTCTATCGAGATCTGCAACTTCGCGGCCTGGCGAAGGTTACAAGAGATGTCACTAAAAGGATCGTGCGACGGTATTGTGCATGGTCGCTGTCTAGGGGCGTAGATCCAAAGGAGTCTCAGCGCGAGGATCTTCTGGAGTACCTGGGAGATATGCGAGCCCGGGAATTGGGGCAAACCTCTCTGCGGAAAGTGTTTTCATGTCTTTCTGTATGGTTTGCGTACCTCGAAGAGGTCGGAGAGATAGAACGAAATCCTGTACCGCCCATTCAGAAAAAATATCTGCGCAGTTATAAGGATGAAGTTCGACAGCGCCAGCTAATTTCCGTAGAGGAAGCTGCAAAAATGATTGGAGCAACGGTCGACACCAGAGACCGCGCAATTCTGATGCTGCTCTTCAAGACAGGCATCAGACGGACTGAGCTTACGACGCTGGATCTGGATGATATAGACTTGCATGATCTGACCCTTATGTTGAAGCCCACCGCGAAGCGAAGCAATCGAGATCTCTTTATTGATGTCGAGACAGCTCTTGTTCTACAGCGGTGGCTCCGCCAGAGAGAGATGAGTTACATAAAACACGGGGCCGAACGGGCGCTATTTATTGGACACGACGGATGCCGCCTTCAGGGCACTGGCGTAGTCAATGCTGTGACGCAAGCTGCAGAACGCGTGGGGCTACACAACAGAAAATCGAAGCGTCTGGACGAGCACTTCACACCTCACTGCTGTCGCCATTGGTTTACAACGCACCTGCGGCGTGCCGGCATGCCGCGTGAGTTCATCCAGGAGCTGCGAGGCGACGTACGGAGAGAAGCGATCGATATCTATGATCACATTGACAGAAAAGAGTTGAAGGAAAGTTATCTGGCGCATATACCGCAGCTGGGAGTGTAAGCGTTCGATAGCTTCCGAAGGGCCTCGAAGGTGGGGAGCTACATCAAGCTTACGACATCACTCGCATCTATTCCAATTCTGCCTTCCTTGACCAGTTCAGCAAGAATGGGATCCAAGAGAACATATCTTATTCTCGCTCTTGCCATAAGCTTACCTCGCTCCATTCTTCCTCCGCAGCTGACGAGTACCCAAAGGACACGATCACGCGGAGACTGCGGAATGCCGGCTCTCTTCATCATTTCCAGAACTGCCACCAGACCTTCTTCTTAATTTGAGATATGAATAGATTACTTTCGCCCCGCATGCCTCAGGCTCTTATCCCATCAAAGCTCCTCTCTCAATATGCATTCAACTCAAACCGCGCGCGATAGGGTCCTTTGGGCTATTGCAAACTCAGGCGGAAGGCTGGATCGTAATAGTTTGCGGAAGCGTTCGCGGGTGAACTCATCCGAACTTATGGATATCCTAAACAGCCTCGCACGCGAAGGCAGGATAAAGCCATCTCGAGAGGATTTGTTATTTTGATGTTTGGGTCTTCTGATGCAATTTCCGGCGCGGCATCCGGGCATCCCGCGCAGGAAAACATATCCAACGCCATGGGCGGGTTAGACACCTTACCATGCTTTTAACGCCTCTTTGCATCAGATGCATAAGGTAAAAAAATGCAGAATAGGCCTCATGCTCGCTGCACAAGGCAAAACTCTTTTTTTCGGGGCCGTCTAACTCATCTCATGTGGTCTTCAGATCCTTTTGATTGCCTATTTTAACAGTATCAAGCTTGTGCTGCGGCTCCGGCAGATCCTTTTTCTTAACAGACCTGCTGAGTCTTTTCTTCTTCTTGCTCGATTGCGCCACAGGGCTTGCTTCCGATCCGGAATAAACAGTGGGCAGACAGAGCTTTATGCCGTCGAAAGCGAATTGATTGAAGTCCAGGGCGAACTCTACAGATCCTGGTGTCAGATTGATTGTGAGTTCCATAATCTCCGGTGGAATCTTCTTGCCCCCTTCCGCCTCAACAATGGCTGCCATCTCTTCTCTTCTGAGCTGATCGCTTGGAAGGAGCACCATGAGCCTCTTGAGTTGGGTTAACGAAATTGAACCCCATGACCCCTTTGGGATCACGGCCCCCTGATCAAGTGGATACAATAGTCCCACAAAG
>JAJRAT010000114.1 GCA_028682845.1 Methanothrix sp.
CAACAATACCTTTCCCAAACCGTGATACCCCATTTGGCATGCTAATCCCCTCAAATTATATGAGGTATGACATATTCTATATAAATCTTATTTAATTGACTATTGCAATCGATAAATTAATAAAAATCTATAATGATTATGACATAAATGATCTGCTAACCGAAGGCACATGGCTGCATGGTTAGGCCCCAGAATTCCTTTGCCGGGACGGGATTGCTCTGCCCTGCAAAATGGACCGAATGCAATGAGCATGAGCATTGGAAGAATGATGAAACATTGTTGGTGAATGGGAGCGGATTGAGTCATCCCCCAAGTTACCCCTCAAGTCACCCCTCAAGTCACCCCTTAAGTCGCCCCCCAAGTCGCCCCCCAAGTCGCTCCACCAGTCACCCCACCAGTCACCCCACCAGTTGAGGTGCTCTTGAGATTGTTGGAATCTGGAGGAGAGATGAGCAATTTGGAGATCCGGAAAAAGCTTGGCCTTAAGAATAGGACGCATCTGCGGCATCGTTATCTAGATCCGGCTTTGACTGAAGGTTTCCCATGGAAAACTGAATTTTAATGTCGATAGATCCTGTTTTCCATCCGTCACGTGTGAGCCTCCGCCTGGGGCACATGGGCGTTTCATTGAGCAGACTATTCCAGACAAATCTAATAGCCGTCTGCAGAAATATCGGCTCACCGAGAAAGCCCGCGCCTGGCTTGCTGAGGAGAAATCATGATATTCACAATTCTGGTACTGAATAATACGTCAGACCAGTCCGAACTCGGCAATGCCGGCAGAAAAAAGGAGATTGAAGGGACGACCAACGTGTCATCCCGGCTAACTCATTGCTCTAAGCCTTATCCACCTCAGCCTTAACCAGCGCATGCACCTCGCCGGGACTCGCCTTTCCGCGCGTCTTCTTCATGACCTGGCCCACGATGAAGTTCAAAGCCCGCTCGCTTCCTGCCCTGTAATCCGCAACGGCGGCAGCATTCTCCGCCACAGCCTCGCGCACGGCCTTTTTCACCGCATCGTCCTCAGCTTTTCCGAGGCCCTTCGATGCCACGATCTCCGCCGGCGACTCGCCTTTCTTGTCGAGCAGAGTGCGGATGACCTCTACGGCTCCATCTTCGGTGATCTTGGCGGCTTCAAGCATGTTCACGATCTCGGCCATGTGCTCCGCCTGGAAGCTCTCGATGCCGAGGTCGCGGTAGTTCAGCTCGCCCTTCAGCACATCCGCGATCCAGACCGCGGCCAGCTTCGGGGATGCCTTGGCGGCCACTGCCTCGTAAAAGTTGGCCACCTTGATCTCCGAGGTCAGGGACTTGGCGTGATCATCCGCCAGGCCGTACTCTTTCACGAACCTCTCCCGCTTGGAATCGGGCAGCTCCGGCAGGGCATCTCTTATCGCCGGCACCCATGAAGCGATGCGCATTGTCACCAGATCGCACTCCGGGAAGTAGCGGTAGTCGTGGGCTCCCACTTTGCTTCTGATGGAAACGGTGATGTTCCGAATCTCATCGAAGTGTCGCGTCTCCTGCACGACTTTGATGTTGCGCCGCTGCATGTTCTTTTGCCGGGTGATCTCGTAGGAAAGTGCCTTTTCCACACCCTTGAAGCCGGAGATGTTCTTGACCTCGGTTCGGTCGCCGCCTTTCAGGGATATGTTGGCGTCCACACGCATCGAGCCTTCCTGAGAGCCGTCGAAGACATCCAGGTATTCGAGAATGCTCTTCAGCTTGTCCAGGAAGACGCGCGCCTCTTTGGGCGAGCAAAGATCCGGCTCGGTCACGACCTCCAGCAGAGGCATGCCGCAGCGGTTGTAGTCGACCATGGTGTACTTCGCCTTGTCGATGGTGCCGGCGTGAACCAGCCTTCCGGGGTCCTCTTCCATGTGGGCCCGGTTGATGCGAATATTCCTCTCCGCCCCGTCGTCGCCCAAAATCATGATGTAGCCCTTGGTGGCCAGGGGAAAATCGTACTGGCTGATCTGGAAGCCCTTGGGAAGATCCGGGTAGTAGTAGTTCTTCCGATAGAAGAGCGTCTCCTCCTCGATGGTGCAGTTCAGGGCGAGTCCGACCTTGATGCCGTACTCCACAGCCTTCTTGTTTAAGACGGGCAGTGATCCGGGCAGCCCGAGGCAGATGGGGCAGGTGTGGGTGTTCGGCTCTGAATCGTGGTAGTCTGTGGAGCAGCCGCAGAACATCTTGGAATTCAGTTTGTTAAGCTGAACGTGAATCTCAAGGCCGATGATGACATCTTCCATTCTAAACCACCTCCGGCTTCTTCTCATGGAAAGGCGTGGCCGCCTCGAAGGCCTGAGCCGCCTGAAGGACCGTGGCCTCGTCGAAGTGCTTTCCGATCAGTTGCAGGCCCACGGGCAGGTGCCCGGCAAAGCCGCAGGGCACGGAGATGGCGGGAACGCCTGCCAGATTGATGGGCACTGTAAACACATCCGCCAGATAGAGCGAGAGTGGATCGTTGATGCGCTCCCCGATTCGGAAAGCGGGAATGGGCATGGTAGGTCCTGCCACTAAATCGACATCCTTGAAAGCCTTCAGGAAATCGTTCTTGATGAGCGTTCTAACCTTGAGAGCCTTGAGGTAGTAGCGGCCATAGTAGCCCGCCGAGAGGGCATAGGTTCCGAGCAGTATGCGCCTCTTCACCTCCGGCCCGAAGCCCTTGGACCTGATATCCGAGAACGTGGTGTGCCAGTCCTTGTCCTCGCCCTCTCGCAAGCCGTAGCGCAGGCCGTCGAAGCGGGCCAGGTTGCTGGACGCCTCGCTCATGGCGATGACGTAGTAGGCCGCCAACGCGTGCTTGGTGTGGGGCAGGCTGACCTCCTGCCACGTGGCTCCCAGCCCCTCCAGGGTGTGAATGGCATCCCAGACCGCTTTCTCCACGTCCTTGTTCACGCCCTCGCCGAAGTACTCCTTGGGAATGCCGATCTTCAGGCCCTTAACGCCCTCTTTCACCGGCAGGTAGTCGCTCTTTCCCTCAGCCGAGGTCGTGTCCCTGCCGTCATGTCCGGCTATGATTTGCATGAGCAGTGCCGTGTCCTCGA
Organism: Methanothrix sp.; assembly: GCA_028682845.1. Classification (GTDB taxonomy): domain Archaea; phylum Halobacteriota; class Methanosarcinia; order Methanotrichales; family Methanotrichaceae; genus Methanothrix. Next base: position 3,051 of record JAJRAT010000114.1, read on the forward strand.
CGGTGTGGGTCAGCGGCCCGATCTGCTCCAGCGAGTTTGCATAAGCCACCAGGCCGTAGCGCGAGACGAGGCCGTAGGTGGGCTTCAGCCCCACGATGCCGCAGAAGGATGCCGGACAGCGCACCGAGCCGCCCGTATCCGAGCCAAGAGCACATGGTGCTTCGCCGCCCGCCACGACGGCTGCACTGCCGCCGCTGGAGCCTCCCGGAACCGTGTTCAGGTCCCAGGGATTTTTGGTCGGCCCGAAGCAACTCGTCTCTGTGGAAGAGCCCATAGCGAACTCGTCCATGTTGGTCTTGCCCATGATGATGGCCCCCTCCGCTTTGAGCCGCTCAATGACGTGAGCATCGTAGGGCGGAATGTATCCCTGCAGGATGCGGGAACTGCAGCAGGTCTGAATGCCCCTGGTGGAGATGCACTCCTTGATGGCGATGGGAACACCGGCCAAAAGCCCCTGACCCTGTCCGGGCGACCTGTCCCGGTCGAAATCACGGGCCTGCTGAAGGGCGCTCTCCTTGGCCAGAGTCGTGAAGCCGTTCAGTTTGCTCCTCTCGATCTTCTCAAACAGCTTGCAAAGGTAATCCTCGGCGGAGCCGGACCGGAGTTGCTCTCTTAATTCGCCGAGCATATTCACACGATCCTCGGGCTCTTGAAGTAGCCGTCCAGGCTGCGCGGTGCATTCTTCAGGGCATCTTCCTGAGACAGAGAGGGACGGGCCACATCTTCCCGGAAGATGTTGGCCAAATCCACGACGCGATAGGTGGGCTCCACTCCTTCCGTGTCGACCTCGTCCAATTGATGGAAGTAATCCAGAATGGAGTTGAACTGCTTCACGAAATCATCCTTTTCGGTATCTTCAACCTTGATGCTGGCAAGCCAGCCGATGTGCTCCACATCATCCCTTGTGATCATGTCATCTCACGCCTCTAATTAGCAGCAACTGACGTTTATTTCTTAGTATCCGTATAAATATGACTCTTCGCCGTTTTACCCTTTCGCCGGGGCAATTATCATTTGCATTTCTGCATTTCTACCATGCCAGAAACCTTCTTATCAGATATAAAGGCTCTTTGGGATCAAAGCAAACGACCTTGCCGGGCGGCTCGAACCGAATTCTGAAAGCACCTTGAATATGAAATTTGTTAATAAAATTTGTTGTGAAAATTTGTGATATCAAATCGGTAAATCGAGATCGCTATCCGGATTCATGAAAGCTCGAGACTATCCCCAAGAATTAACGGTTCCTCGCCAATTCCAAAATAATAAAGTCAAATTTATAATCATGATTTGTTATTCATTTTATCATCAGGACGCACCGATCCTATCAGGAGGCTTTGCTCGATTAAAAGTACTCCTGCCACATTCAAGTAGGTCGGTTTTTCAGCGTGGCAATTATCGCAACCAAAAGGGCCAGCGCCACGATTCCCTGCACCCATAAAAATGCTATAAAGTCGCTGTAAGTGCCGATGGGCGGCGTTCCTGGGAGAGAGTTGCGAAAGCTGAAGAGTCCAAACAGGAGTGCGGCAAAAAGGGCAGGCATACGAACATTGTACCACCCAGAGAACATGAGAACTATTAGGGCAAAGACGCCGATCCCGATGGCCCACATCACAACGATTCCAGCCATCGCCGCACCCCGGACCGTCCAGGAGCGCGTCACCGTCATCTTCATGGCATTGACACCATCGGGAAGATCGGAAAGATGCTCCGACAGCGGCTCCAGGCTGATCTTGAATCCGGGAACGCTGCCCCGGAAGAGAACCGCCGAAGGCACGATGAGATCGGGATTGGTCCGATTGAGCGCAAATATCAGTTGTATCGAATGTTCATCGAAGGGATAATCGTTGACCTGTCCCACCATAACATAAGAAAGCTCAACGGCTGAAATCGGCACGCCTCTCGAAAATACCCTGCTGGAGTCGGAGCGCGCGGCTTCCGGCGCGATCAATTTGAGATCATAAATGCAACTCAAGCCGTCGTCGCTGAGTTTTCCTTCGGGATAAAAGGAAAGACGAATCTTGGCCTCCTCTTTTTGCGGGTCCAGCGAGACGATATTTGCCACCATATCCACGCGATCGGATTTGTTTGTGTCGCCCGCAACAAATAGCGTGACCTGGTCTTCGCTCTCGCTCTGGTAGGCGCTCAATGCTAAGTAATAGGAGCAAACAAAGATAATGACGGCGACCAGCCCGCCTATGGCAGCGGCTTTTTTATTCGGCATTGGTAAACACTCTACGAGGCAGTTATTCGATTTTTCTCAGATTCATTTGATTCGTCTGAAACATCTCAGATCTGTTTGATACCACTATGGTCTACGATGCTACTATGGTCTACGATTCTACACTGGTCGGATCTCGATCTGCTAGACAATAAGCAATTGTCCTCTTCCTAAATAAATACATTATCAAAAAATGAATTCCAGGTCGCAAGTTATAGAAAAGCAGGCAGAAGACCCCTCCCTTTAGGGGGCGGGAGTGGTCACAACGCGGGTCATAATTGTAAACCGGCCCATTGCCATTTAAACTAACTCATTTTTTTTAACTTATTTTTTAACTTATTTTTTAACTTATTTTTTCTAAACTCAAAATTTTCGGATAAAGACATTTCCAATTTTGTGAAATAATAAAAAAGAAAGACAAGGGCTCACATGCGCCCTTGCAGTTGCTTCTTGAGCTTGTCCAGCTCGCCCGTGCGATACAGGTAGAACCCGGCACCACAGGCGATGAGCAGTATGATGAGCAAGGCAATCAGCCAGTTGCTGTTCTGAGCCATCTCGACATTCACCGTCTTGGTCTGGTCATCCAGGCTGAACCTGTAGAGTCCCGGGTCCTTGGGCTTGTAGCTGAAGCTCGCCGTGGCATTTTCGCCCGACTTGACTGTCAGGTTCTTGCTGTCTACCACGCTGTCGTTCACCTTCAGTTCAAACTTGCGGGAATCATCTTCCTTTCCGGTGTTCTTGATGGTCGCCGCTATCTTCAGATCCTGGCCTGCGCTCGCCTTTTCCGGAACATTCAGGCTCAAGAGCTTCAGAGACGAGGTCACAAGGATCTTTCTGGTTGCATCCTTGTATCCATCTTTTTGGGCCAACAGATTGTACTCGCCTGTGGCATTGGCGGAATAGGTGAGCATTCCCTGGTCGCTGGTGTTTCCGATGCTCTCGTCATTGAAGAGTATGTCAGCGCCTTCCACGGGCGTCTGGTTTATGCCTTCCACGACGGTTATCAGGAAGTTCTCTCCTTTGGCAACTTCTGATGGAGCATTGAGAGTAAACTGGTTTGCCAGGGTTTCGTTGGCCGACTCGACCGCGGCATAGGTCGCCGCCTCGGACGCGGTTCTGACTACCAGGCTGCCCTTGGCATCGTCGTAGCCGCTCCTCTTGGCAACGACATCAAAGGTGCCGGTGCTCTTGGGGGTGTAGCTGATGGACCCAGTGATGTCGGTAGTTCCAATGCTGTTGCCATCGACTGAGATCTGCACGCCGCTCAGGGTCTCGGTTCCTGACTTGGTGCTCATCGAGACCGCCTTGTTGATGACGCCTGCGGGAACGCTGATCGTCAGTTCCTTGCCTTCTCCCGTCCTGGTGGCAATCGGTGCCATCAATCTATCTGCGTTGTCGGCAACCTGTATCTTTAGATTCTCCATTATCTCGATGGTCCTGTCCCGACTGAGGCTTATGGTCCCGTCGTTGCGCATGGTTATGCCGCTATCGCCCAGCGACTCGACCTTCATCTTGCCGTGGACCTCTCCTTCTTCCACAGACTCAGCGCTGTCGGAAATCTGGAATATTCCGTCCACCGTGGCCAGATCCGACTCAGTGCTGCGGAAGACGCTCTCCACGTGAGCGGTGATGATAGGAACATCTTTCTCGGAGCCGATATCCACCTTATACATGTAGTTTGATGCTTTGTCCCCCGGATCGGAGGATGGTGTTACGACCTTGCTGTCGACCTCTTCACCGTCTTTGGCCAGGGCGAAATAGACCTTATTTCCATTGAGATCAACCTGCTTGATGCGCAGTTCATAGCCCTCCTCCAAAGAGAGAGCCGATCCGCTGGCGATGGTTTGGCTATCATCGTTATCGATCAAGACTTTTCTCAACTCACCTTCATTGATGGAGCTGGCCTCGTCGGTGAATTTGGTCTCGTTGTTGTAACCGGCAAAGTACTTGTCAGCCATGAAACCGATGACATCGTACCTGCCCCAATCACTGAACTCAAACTTGACCGATTGGGGACTGGTCTCGTAGATCAAATCCTTCTCTTCGATCTTCGTTCCGCCGCTGATCTTTGCCTGCAGAGACTCCGTTCCCACATCATCATCGATGTCATAGTAAAATCCCTCGAAGTTGTAGGGCGTCCAGGTAAAATCGCTGGTCTTGGAGGGGTTGATCACCGATCCTCTTACGTCATAGGTTCCTGTCCTTTGCACTACCGGAGCAAAACGAACCTCGTCTGCATCGGCAACCTCGAATCCGACATTGCCGAAGATCTTTGCCGTGCTTCCCTTGCGCAGCGTTAAGGAATCATCGTTTTCCATTTCTACGCCTTGGTCGGAGACAGACGACACCTTCATTTTATCGTAATCATCGCCGTCCTCGACGGAGACGTATTCATCGGAAATCTGGAATAGGCCGTCCACTGTCACAAGGGCGGACTCGGTGCTGGCAAAGACATTGGAGATATGGGCCATGACTATCGGCGTGTCTTCTCCGCTGATCTCTACCTCGTACTTGTAGGTAGCGCTTTTCAGGCTATCAGGAGAAACCACTTTGCTGTCGACTTCTTCGCCGTCTTTGGCCAGAGCCAAATAGACCTTATTCCCATCGATATCGATTTGCTTGATGAGCAGTTCGTAGCCTTCTTCCAAGGGCAGAACCGAGCCGGTGGTGATGGTGCTCTCTTCGTCGCTATCTATCAGCACTTTTCTCAACTGGTTGTCGTTTATCAGGCTTCGATCCTCACTGAAAAGATCATTTATCCTGTAGCCGGCAAAATACTTGTCAGCCATGAAGCCCATAACCTGGTAATTTCCCCAGTCATCGAATTCGAATTCCGTATCCTGAGCACTTGTGCTGTAGATAAGATCCCCGGATTCGATAGATCTGCTGTCGCCCTGCAGTTTAATGGTAAGCCTCTCAGTTCCTACGTCGTTCTTCATATCATAGAAAAATCCGGAAAAGCTCTGCGGCGTCCAGGTGTATGTCGACGGGCTTATGCCCTCGCGCCAGATTCTGTCGGTATTATTTTCAGCATCTACTGAAGACTCGGACTCGGACGATTTGGATTCCGATGTGCTCTCGGATTCATTTTGGGATACAGACTCTGCAGTTGCATTGCTCTCTGACGATGTTGCGGTCAGATTTTCCGAAGACGTGACGGCTTCGGCAGCGCTATCTGCAGTGGCTGCAGAAGACTCGGCTTTGCTCTCCGAAGCTATGGCTGTGCTCTCCGTGGCCGTTTCGGTTGAGGTTTCCGTCCGGGCGCTCTCTTCCGTTGTCTGGCTTGCAGTCTCGGTTGCAGTCTCAGTTGCAGTCTGGCTTGCAATTTGGCTCTCAGCCGATGCGCTCTTGTCGCTTGTTTCCGCCTCGGAAGCCGCGGCAGTCTCGGTTGTTGTCGTGCTGGTCGCATCGGCAGCGGCGGTTGTCTCGCTTGCGGTTGATTTAGCCGTATTCTCCGGCACGGAAGCGGTTTCGCTTTGTGTATTTGCCGGAGTGCTGCTGCTTGCAGCGGTGCTCTTCGACGATGCCAAGGGCTTCAGCCCGCTGCTGCGTTTTGCCAGCTTTTCCGCTGAGATCGTCTCTCCTTGAGCACTGCTCCCGGAGAGCAAGCTTTGACTGATAACTGATGACGCTCCTCCTGCAGAATTAGCGTTTGCCCCGGTGCCGGAACTATCCGCAGCATCCGGGGTTTGAGCCAATACCTCCATTGGCAGAGCCGCAGCTAAAACCATGAGAAGCAGACAGACTCCACCCACCCTGACGTAATCCATAGATCTCCTCCAATCCTGACCGATACAGTTTAGTAAGACATAGCGTTATATTTATATTTTGTTTTCTAAGTTCTCTACTTTCATTTGCTTTTCGCTGGCGGCCTTACGCGCTGTCTTGACCTGGTTGGATGTACTTTGTGTTTATAAATTTGATCACAAACGGGGCTTTCGACGAACCGATCCATTTATGGATGCAGCTATTTTTATGAATTGTTTATAACATGCACCCATGCATCAGTGATTTGCCAATTTAGTTCCGGCAATGCATCTCTCGGGACCCGGCGGCCAAAGGACGTTAAAAGGACGTTTGCCTGCCGGAAAGGTTCATCTCATCCGGCTTACTTCTCTTGCGTCCATGAAGTGCGATGTGCTGGTGATAGGAGCTTCCGCCGCGGGACTGTGCGCCGCTACTGCGGCAGCGAAGGGAGGTGCCGGCGTGATCTTGATGGATAGGGACCTGGATCAACCAACGCATACCGCAAACACCCTTTTCGAAGGCATGGCTGCACGCGCAGGGGTGCAGATCGATGACTGCTACGTACAAAAGGAATTGGACGGGATGCGCATCATCAGCCCGGCAGGGCACGGCGTTACCGTCCCGGCGAGCGGATACTTCATCGACCGGCAGAAGTTTGACCGGCACTACTGCGGCTTAGCCGAGAAGGCCGGGGTTATGCTTCTCTCCGGCGAGGCACAGAGCGCCAGGCTGGACGGCAGCCGAAGGACGGTAACGACCGGCTCCGGCGCGGAGGAGATCGATGCCAGGGTTGTCGTCGACGCTTCCGGCATCAAAGCAGTTCCTGCCCGCCGGGCCGGCTTGCAGCCTGTGCGCCATCCTGAGGACATCGCCTGGGCTATGGAGGCAGAGGTCGAGCATCCCGGCCTCGGGGATGAAATGTTCTTCCAGTACTGGATCGGCAGCATGGCTCCCGGCTGGAAGGCCACATTCTCGCCCGCGGGCGGCGAGCGTGCGACGCTCGGCGTCTTTGTGCGCGGCCACGGACAGAATGTGCAGTCGTTCTTCCGCTCCTTCCTGCAGAAATTCAAGGCATACAAGGCCGGGGAGTACAGGGACATCGAGGATATGAAAATCCTGTCCGTCAAGCGCGGAGGCGATCCCATCTGCGTTCTGCCGGGCGAAATCGTTGCCGATTCATTTATGGTAACAGGCGGGGCGGCGGGCCAGAGCGGCCTCGCCTACGGCATGAGGGCGGGCACCATCTGCGGCACAGTAGCGGCGGAAGCGACGGCGGAAGGCGATGTGTCCTGCCGTTCGCTCTCCGACTACGAGCGGCAGTGGAACTCGGAGTTCTTCTGGGAGTACCGCATGGGAAGAGCAGCCTTGGAAACATTGCAGGGCTTGAAGGATGATGAGGTCGACCGCCTCTGCCGGAGCCTGTCCGGAAAAACCCTTATCTCTGACGGATCTTTTCTGAAGAAAGCAGCCTATTCGGGTGCGAAGGTCGCGCTGGCGAGGCCCTCCACCATATTCGACCTGGTTATGAACCTGGCAAAAGGCTAAAACCAAATGACCAAATGCTTTGGCCAGATAAATATATTACTTTGAATATAATATTTTGATTATTAATATTATATCACAAATATTATTTATATGTTTATTATTCTAATTCTTCCTGTGCTTATTATATTTGCTGCTTTGGAAAAATCCTTTTAGAGGAGAGGAGCCTAGAAGAGCGGCATATGATCGAACTGTCCAGCGATCCATATGTTCTGAAGCCCAGGAATACGCCCTTGACGGAGGCGGATTTCAGGCTGCATCTAAACATAAACTGGTGTCGCGGCGTCCTCTTCAACGTGGTTGCCCAAAAGAACTCCATCGCCGTGGTGGAGTATGATGCTCTGCTCTGGTCCGACGACTCCGTTATGTTCGTGGAGTACAAAGATTCCGTGGCGGCCTACAAAGACCTCTCCTCACGCCGGGTGCAGCAGATGAACAGCTTTGCCAAGAACATTGCGCGGGGCCTGGGCTACAAGAACTTCACATTCATCGTCGTCGTAAAAGGGCTGGAGGAAGGAACAAACAAGGGCGGAGTGCAGGTTTTGCCGCTTTTTGAGCTGGGAAACTTCCAGCCCATCTTCGTCTCCACCCTCACCGAGATGGAGTATCTCAACAAATTGATGGCCAAGTACACTCGCGAGGGCAAGGAAGATGTGGTGGCGGAGCTATGCAAGCTCAAGAAGATCTTTGAGATGGAGATCGGCTAAAGATCAAGGCGAGACATGAATTTGATGAGACACGAAAGCTGTGAGGCATGAGAACGGCGAGACAATAGAAAGGCGAGATTCGGGAGAATACCTGTGAAAGGATATGCATGGGCAAACGGGGCTGCCACCATCCTCAACGCCGTGGCCAATTGGAAGGGCTCGGCCTTCGGCATTGAGTTGAAGACCACCGCCGAGGTGGAGCTGAACAGATCAGGGTGCATCAAGGGCGATGTTCCGGGCATGGACACCCGGCTCATCGAGCGCTGCGCGCAGTTGGTGCTGGAGAGGTTTGGCTGCAAATACGGCGCGACGGTGAGAACCCAAAGCGAGATTCCCGTGGCCGGCGGCCTGAAGAGCAGCAGCACTGCGGCCAACGCCGTCGTTTTGGCAACTTTAGATGCCCTTGATGAGGATCTGGACAGGATTGAGGCGGCGAAGATCGGCGTGCAGGCGGCTCGCGAGGCGGGCGTGACCATCACCGGCGCGCTGGATGACGCCCTGGCCTCCATGCTCGGCGGCGCTGTGGTCACGGACAACCGCGAGATGGCGCTCCTGAAGCATGAGGAGCTATGCGGAGATGTAATGCTCCTTGTGCCGGACAAAAAGCTGTTCTCCCGCGACACGAACGTCGAGCGATCCAGGCTGATTGCGCCTCTGGCCGATGTCGTTTTCGAATTGGCCATGCGCGGCGACTGGGGCCGGGCCATGACATTGAACGGCTTTGCCTACTGCGGGGCGCTCGGCCTTCCGGCGGAGCCGCTGCTCCTGGCCTTGCAGGCTGGCGTGCAGGGCGTGAGCCTGTCCGGCACAGGGCCTGCTTATGCGGCGCTCCTGGGCAGGGCGAGCGCAGATGATCTGGAGGATGCCTGGAAAATCCTGGGCGGAAGAATCATAAGAACTAAAGCGAACAATAAGGGCGCATCCAAGGGAAGAGGGCAGTAAAAATGGTTCTGGCTGAACACCGCAAAGAGATCGAGGAGATCGATGAGAAGATCATAAAGCTCATCGATCAGCGCATTGAAGTATCCAAAAAAATCTTCGAGGCCAAGAGGGCTGAAAACAGGCCGATAAGCGATCCGGAGCGGGAAAAGCAGGTCCTGGGAAAGGCTACCGACCTGGCTACGGAGCTGAACCTGGATGCCGGAGCCGTCCGGGATATTTTTGAGATTTTGATTCGCATGAGCGTGCAAAAGCAGCATGATATGCACGGACGTAATCAAGGATAAAATTAGAGGACCAATGATATTCTGATCAATAATTCTAAATTTTTTAATGCATTTTGAGGGATTCTTAAATGGTGGATATTGCAGTGATCTCCGGGTCCAAATCAGACCAAGCGATTGTAGACAAAGTCCTGCGCAGGCTGGAGGAGAAGGGAGCAAGCTATGAATACAAAATTCTCTCTGCCCACAGGAATCCGTCTGAGCTAGAGAAGTACATCTCCGAGACGGATGCTCGCGTATTCATAGCCATCGCCGGCCTTTCCGCGGCATTGCCCGGCGTTATAGCCTCCAAGACGGCACGGCCGGTTATCGGCGTTCCCGTTAGCGCAAAGCTGGGCGGCCTCGATGCACTCTTGTCAATAGTTCAGATGCCTCCCGGCGTTCCTGTGGCCTGCGTCGGCATCGATAATGGGGATA
>JAJRAT010000189.1 GCA_028682845.1 Methanothrix sp.
AGCGTATTAAAAATTGATGGAATTTTAGCGCCGAGGGTGAGATTCGAACTCACGAGACCCTTGCGAATCACCAGCTAACTAGGAAAATTCATTCCAGGCTGGCGCCCTACCGCTAGACGACCTCGGCACAATTTTTATTGTCTGGCAGCCTTCGCGGCTGCCGCGGGAGCATCCCTTTCGGCAAGCTTCCACGCCTTGGGATAGGTGCCCGGCTCCATTATTACCCTTTCGGTCGTGGCCACAATCCCGGTCTTGGAAGCGAGCATCTCCCGGCTCGCCATTTCCGCCACAGCAGTCGCCACTGCTTCTCCTTTCAGGGTAAACATGGCAACATTGTCGCCCTTATTTATATCTGTCTCCAGGCTGAGCAGCCCCGGTGCCGCCAGGGGCGCGCCGTGACATACGGCATCCACGGCATTATCGGCTATCACCAGCCGCGGCATGTGCATTAGCGCACACTCCACAGGCTGAATCACGCGACGCAAGCCGCTCTCGTCGCCCGTCTCCTTCCAGGCCACATAGGCATCCGTGAGCTGGTGCAGTGTCACCAGCGTCTCATCCTCGCGGAAGGGACCGGCCTTGGTCCTGCGCAGCTCTTCCATGTTCGCGCCGGTGCCGAGAGCCAGACCGATATCGAAGCATAGCTTGCGAATGTAGGTGCCGGCCTGGCAGCCCACGCGCATGAGAACCTGCTGCTCTTCGATCTCCAGGATCTCCAGATAATAGATGGTCCTGGTGCGTAGCTGCTTGACCACGGAGGACTTAAGAGGCGGCTTTTGCAGAATAGGGCCCACGAATTCAGCACAGACCTCTATGATGCGCTTCTTTGGCACGGGTTTATGAATGTGCATGAGGCAAACGTACTCCTTGCCCGCCAGGAGGAGGGTGTCCATGATGCGTGTGGCATCTCCCAGCAGCACCGGCAAGATCCCGGTGACTTTGGGGTCCAATGTGCCGCTGTGGCCCGCCTTTTCTACATTCAGAATGCGCTTGACCCAGGCCGCTACCTCATGGCTCGTAGGTCCGGAGGTCTTATCCAGATTGATAGCCCCCAGGCGCATATGCATCTCCAGGCTGCGCTGCAGGGGTGGAGTTCCATATTTTGGATCGGTCTTGCCGTTCCTCTTCAACAGCACGGATCTCACGGCATCGGACGGCAAAGATCCCGGCTTAAAAGGGGCTTTGGGTTTGGGCGCGGCGGCTACGCTGGCTGCATTGGGCGGCGGAGATGTCGCCGCAGATGCAGTAGATGCTTTGGCTTCGGAGCCCTTGGCGCGATGGATGATCACTGGCGAGCCCTCACCGCTGCCAGCACGATCGCAAGCGTTCCATGCTCGTCGAATCTGCCTGTATCCACAACCAGATCGTAGGTTGAAAAGTCATTCACGTCGATATTATAATACATCTTGTAGCGCCGCCCCTCGCTCTCCTCGCGAACGCGAGTCTCCTGCATGGCATCTTCCACCAGTTTCGACTCGCGCTTGGAGATGCGCTCCGCGCGAACACGCAGATCCGTCTTGAGAAGAACCTTCAGATCTGCCGGCAAAAGATGGCCGGAAAGCCGCCCTTCGAAGATGCCGCTGCCCTCTTTGGCCAGAGCCTTTTGAGCATCATCGATGAGGTAATCGATCTCCGGACCCTTCTCCGCCATTCGGTTCATCTCTTTTACAGAGAGATTTTTCTCGCTGGCGATCTTTCGGAAGAGTTCCCCGGAATTTATCCAGCGAATCCCAAGCTCCGCAGACAGGCTGCGAGAAAGGGTCGTGGTGCCCGTTCCCGGGGCACCGCTGATAGAAATAATCATCCCTAGCTCATGCTCCCGATATCCAGGGCTTTCCTGATGATCTGCGATACGGGAAGAGAACAGACAAAGTACCAGTAGAACCAGTAGAGCACAGGCCCGATGACGGTGGCATTGATGGGATGAGTTCCCCAGAATGGAAATGTCATTGTCAAATCTGGATTTTGCTCAATGAAGAGATAGGCCCACATGAAGAGCGGAATTGAAACGATACCGATGTAAAGCATGGGCTTGAACTGCATCTGCATCATCTTGCCCTGCTCCGAGACCATCTTCATCTGCTCGTTTTGAAGTGCTTGAATGCGAGCTTGATCTCCGGCAATCTGTGCCTCCTTCATGGCCCGCTGCACTTTTTTCATCTTTTCCTGCTGGACTCGCAGGAACTCCCAATCCATGGTATACTTCTGGATCAGGCTGGCATAAAGGCCGGTGATGGCAGCTAGGACAAAGAGCACAATATGGAAGGGCAGGATGGTAGGCATCCATCCAATGATATGCCCCATTCCTAAGCCCAAACTGTGCCTTAAGTCGCCGCTGACCATTATCCCGAAAAAGAGGACAAAGCCCACGGCAAGGGCTGCATTATCCAGGGACTTGGTCAGCTTGGCATTCATGCCGATGCTCCGAAGAACTTCTGCATCATGGGGTACATCTCCTGAATCTGTTCGCTCGCTATCTGCTCGTAGAGCCTATAGACGATGCTCACTGCCAGGAGCAGTCCGGTACCGCCCGCGCTTCCCAGGGTTCCGAGCAGCGTTGCAATCAAGGTCAGTAGGCCTATGATCACTCCGCCGATGACCGTCACCTTGGGAATGTATCTTTCCATCAGCCGCTCAATCGAAGCAGGGTTTCTCCTGTAGCCGGGAACCTGGAGGCCGGAATTGTGAATCTTCATGGCCACGCTCTTGGGTCCCATGCCCGTGGTCTCGATCCAGAATATGGCGAAGATGACGCCGCCCACGATCAGGAAGGTCGAATCCACCAGCACATGCAGCAAGATCTGCCAATAAGCCAGCGGTGAGAATCCCAGTTCCATCACTCCGGCAACATTCTGGTTAACCATGCTCGGTATCCAGCTATTCGGCCCCTGCAATGCGGACAGATAATACATCAGTCCCCCGACAGGTTGAGGCGAGGATGCGCTGATGGCCGCTCCCGTTGCAGAGTTATACCTCGCATAGGAGATGAAGTCGCCAAGGAGGCTCGAATAGCCCGTATAAACCGTGGTCACGCCCTCTCCGGTGACGCTGGCCGTTGTCACTGCGCCGATCTTGGATGCAAGCAGCGCTCCCAGCATCTCGATGTTGGCCTGAATTGCCCTCACCAGGATCATGGGTAGAACCGATGCGTAGACCAGCTTAACGGGGAAGCGTCCTCTGGCACCGCGAACGCGGCTGTGTGCCAGAGGTATCTCAATCCTGGTGGACTCAACGAATACGACCATCAAGATGATCATAATGGTCGAGATGAGCGCCAGAATTCCGCCTGTAACCAGGATGAACTTCATGCCCTCAGCAGTGAATATAGTGTCGAATCCGATGAGCTGCAGCCTGAAGATGTCGATCCACTTGGGAATAATGCCCACGGGAAGTCCGGCATCGCCTGCAGCCGGGTTGATGATACCGGTTACCAACTGCTGGCTGATTCCTGCCACGATAAACAGGCCCACGCCCGAGCCGACGCCCCATTTGGAGACGACCTCATCCATGTAAACGATGAGAGAGCCGCCCACGAACACCTGGATGAATATCAAGAGGGATACTACGCCCAGAGGAACGCCCAAAGCGAGAGCCAAATCGGAATTGGGCAGCAGATAGCCGCCTATAACCTGAGGCAGAGCTTCAACAGCCACCATCACAAACACCAGAGCCTTCTGTGTGCCCTGATAGATGGCCTGATCCCGCGGATCGCTCAGGTCAAGTTTGATGATCTCGGCACCGACCAATAGCTGCAGCACGATAGATGCGGTAACTATAGGACCGATGCCAAGGAGCATCATAGACCCGAATGATCCGGCGAAGAAAGCTCGGTAAGCGCTGAAGATATCCGTGGATGCAGTGGAAAGGCCGAAGAGCGGGATATTCCCCAAAATAAAGTAAAGGAGCAAAATGGCCAGAGTCCAGCTTAGCTTTCTCTTAAAATGGACGTGCCCAGTGGGCCGCTCCACAGAGGGGAGCCGGCGCACAAAGGGCTCTATCGCATAAAAGAAACTATGCTGGTTCATACTACTACTGCCTGACCACCAGCAGCCTCAATCTTATCCTTGGCAGTGGCCGTAAAGCCGGCTGCAGTCACAGTCAGCTTTCTGGTTACTCTGCCGCGACCGAGGACCTTCATCTCACTGATCTCAACCTTGCCGTCGGTGCCTGCCATCTGGTCCAGCACATCGACGTTGACCACCTCAGGCCTCTCGATCAGAGGCAGGCGGACGAATCCGTGCTTGCCCATCTGAGTGCCGAGAAGCATAGACCTCATGAAGTGATGCTTGCACTTGCCAGTGTCTCCACGCCCACCGCGAGAGCCGCCTCCACGCGCATTCTTATGCTTGCCGTGATATGTCCGGTGGCCTCTGCGTTCTTTTGTCTTAGGTCTTACCATTGCTCTCTACCTCATCTTCTTGATAAGAAACGCCAGATCCTGGCGAAATCCTGTATCTCCGCCCTGCTGTGCGGTCTTCTTGGTGGTCTTCAAGCCCTTCCGAGGCGGATGCAACCTGAAGATGGGCTTGATACCCAGATCCTTCAGGCTGGCAGTGCCGGAGTTCATGGCAGACGCAAGCTCCTTAAAAGAGCGATAGGAGGTATTCTCCTTCAGGAACTGCTCGGTTAAGCGCCTATTCGCGCTGAGCCGCCCGCGCTTTTCCAGGAGCATGGCCAAAGTGTCATCATCGATTTTGCCCCAGGCCACGTAATCCTTGACCTTCTGAATCATGCCGCGGTAGTGAAGATCCTCCTTTACCACAACACAATGGTTGACGCGATGAATGCGCAGCATGGCCAGGGTATCCCTGATCTCTGGCCGGACGTTTACCTCGCCTCTCAACCTGACTATGGCAAACATCTTCAGGCCCTCACAGTTATGGTGTTGATGAGCGCATTGTAGGTGGCTTTTGCGAAGTTCAGAGTGGTCCTGGTCGAACCTGCCGTCCTGGTCCACACATCCTTGATGCCGGCCATATCCATGACCTTCTTGGATGTATCTCCGGCGGCGATGCCGAGGCCTCTTGGAGCGGGAATGAGAACGACTCTGACGCTTCCCGATTCGCCGATGACCTCATAGGGCACGGTATGAGGAAGTCCGCAGCCGCATTCCCAGGAACCGCAACCGCGCTTTACCTTCATGATATTGCGCTTAGCGTTGTCGATTCCCTTCTTGATGGCCTTTCCTACCTGAACGTCCTTGCCCTCGCCAAGGCCGATGTAGCCATCCCGGTTGCCGACGATGACAGTGGTTCTGAATTTGACTCTCCTGCCGGAGTCGGTCATCCTCTGAACCATGTTTATGTCCAAAACCTCATCCTCAAGGCCTGGGATAAGCACATCGACGAGTCCGGCTTCCTTGATGGGAAGGCCGGAGGCGATGGCCTCATCGAAGGTAGTTACCTGGCCCTCAAAAACGAGCTTGCCCAGCCTGGTTCTGGGGACCCACTCTTCTTGGTAAAAATCTCGCTTCTTCTTCTGATCCATAGTCTCACCCCAGTATCTTCTCACGGGCCTGCTCGAATTGGGCCACGATATCTGCTCCGGTGTATTCCTTTATGTGCTCACCACGAATTCTCTCGTCCTCTGGGAAGATCTCCGGGCTATGAGGAACATTCACGCCTGCATCCACGACTCCCTTGATGGCGGCATAGATTCTGTTGCCGCGTGTAGAGGCGTGCAGGCCGATGTCCGCAATGCCCTCGACTTTGCCCAAGGCCAGCATCTTCTTTCCGAAGAGCAGGCCGGTAAGGTAAGCTGCGGGCAAGTTGCTCTTGCTCAGAGTATAGCCGAAGTTTTCCAACTCTTTTGAGTTGACCGTCAGGAGCGTTTTGTCGCCCAGTTGCTCTGCCAAGACTAGTTGCAATGTGGTGCTGGCATTGCTCTTTCTGACCACAACCCTCGGTTTCTTCGATAGTATAAGTCTGTATCTGACGTGATAGTTGGTTTTGCCCTCTCTCCGCCTGCGGAAGGGCACCTTGTATCTAGGTCCTGTCGCCAAGTTACTCACCCCTGGCAAGGCTCTTGGCCTTGATATAGGCGTTGAGATGCGATATGCTTCTGTACTCGCCGCCCTTGGACTTGCGGTAGAGCAACCTGTAAGCATGCCGATCAATCTGGCCGCCTTCGCGAAGCTCCTTGAGCTTCTTTCTCAGAGCGCGGATTTTGGTCATCCACTGCTCTTTGCGTGGAGATCGAGCACCTTTGGCTCCCTTGCGGTGTCCGGCACCCTTGCAGTGTCCATACGCGCGCTTAACATTTCTGGCTCTGATTCTGGCCCGGCTGTTGCCCTTCTTGGGCTTGGCCTTGATGTTCCCGTCATCGATTTGAGAGCGAATGTCCTCACGGGTAATGGCATCTGCCAGATCTCCCGCCACTTCCGGATCAGGATTGATCCAAACGCGGCTTTCGCCAACCGACAGCTCCGAAGCCGCCAGCCTGCGCTGTGTCTTGAAGTCGGCCATTTCAGGCACCTCCCTTGGGGTTCAGTACCTTCAAGCCCAGCTCTCCAGCCTTGGCCTGAATCTCCAGACGCTTCTTCATTCCCACAGCGGAAGCAATGCGCACGGCATGCCCTGTAGCGTTCTGCAGCTCTGCAACATTATTTACCAGAATCTCAGGCAGGCCGGACGGATGGAATCCCTTCACAGCCTTCGGGCTTCCGAAACCTGGCCGGACCAGCTTACCTTTGGCAGCGATCTGCTGCCGGAGCTTGTTGTGCAGGCCACGAGGCTTTCGCCAGCTAGTGGGCAGCCTCTTCTTTTTATGTGAATCATGAAAGTTAAACTCAGGCTTCTTGGACTTCTGCCTGGCTCTAACTCTCAGCAATCTCTCTGCCATCCTCGTCACCTCTTGTCCACCAGGTAAATTCCGTCCTGGAATATCCTGATATCGAATCCACGCACTCTTGTTGCCTGCTCAATGTTGGCCATCGTCTGACCAACGCACTCCTTGTCGATTCCGGTGATGGTTACCTCATCTTTGCCGATGTTTACCTTGGTTCCGGGCAAAATCCTGGCAGATCGAGGCCTCCTCTCGCCGAGGAAGTTGTTGATGATGAGCTCGTCCGAAGCAGCCTTGAGCTGAATGGGGAAGTGAGAGTACACGACCTTCATCTTGTACTCATATCCTTTGGTGACGCCAGCAATCATATTGCCGATGTGCGCCGCCAGTGTTCCCACCATTGCCCTCTGCCGCTTGCGATCGAGCCTGGAATTCACGACCAGGATGGAATCCTCTTTCTTGATCTCTATCTCAGGATAGGAGAGCTGCCTGGATACCTCGCCTTTGGGGCCTTTTACCGTGACGGTATTTCCGTCAACGGCCACGGCAACTCCTTCAGGGATCTCAACCTGTCGTGCAATCTCTTTTGCCATTGCGACCACCTAATATACGTATGCCAGGAGTTGCCCGCCCAGGGACTGGGCCCTGGCTTCGCTATGAGCCATGACTCCCTTGCTGGTGCTCAGGATCAGCACTCCAAAGTTCCTGGCAGGGAGGAATCGCTTCTCCCATTTCTCAAGCTCCGTGACTTTGGTGGCAAACCGGGGCTTAATAACGCCGCAGCGGTTGATCCTTCCCAGGAGCTTTACTCTGAACATTCCCGACTTTCCGTCGTCAACGAACTCAAATTCACCGATGTATCCTCGGTCCGCCATAACCTTGAGAGCTCTTCCAATGAGCTTGGAGGCGGGATGAATGATACACTCGGGCTTGCCTACACTTTCCGCATTCTTTATGACGGAGAGCGCATCGGCTAGTGGATCTAACAACACGTGTGACCACCTACGAATTCTTATTAAAGCCCATCTCAGGGGCGATCTCTCGGAAGCACTGCCTGCACAGGTATATCCCGTACTTTCTCACCAGGCCGTTCTTATTCCCACAGCGCTTGCAGGTATTGGCACCTCTTCCGAAGACCTTCTTTCCTTTCTTCATGCAGCCTCCAGTACCACTACGCCAAACTTCTTCTGGACGAAATCCAGGGTATCATCTTTGCCGAGCCTCTGCCGGCTCGGAATCTTCTTCTGGCAGACGCGCCTTCGAGCGATCCGATATCCGGCCCTCTTCATGGCCACGGTTACATCCATGCCGAAGATGCCTATCTCCGGGTCGTATCTCATTCCCGGAAAATCGGTATGCTCTTCAATGCCGAAAGAGAAGTTGCCTTGGTTGTCGAACTGGCTCTTTCTGAGGCTATTGCCTGCCGCCTTCAAAGCGACGGCCAGGAATTCCTCAGCCGCCTTTCCTCGAAGGGTTAGCTTGGCACCGATAGGCTCGTTCTTCTTGATACCGAAGTTGGGAAGCGTCTTCTTGGCGATGGACCGGACAGGGGATTGATGAGTGATGGTTTTGAGAATGGTCTCGGCGTTTACAAGCCTCTGGCCGCTCTCACCTACGCCCACATGCACGACGACTTTGTCGATGCGGGGCTCAAGCATGACATTCATCTAGCGTCCCCCCAGCTTGATCGCCGGAGAATCGCGGCCAATCATGAAGACGTACTCCTCGATGGTCTCGAACTCCTCCTCGCCTGCGATGATGACGCGGTTTGGCTGGGAGCTCTTCACGGTTATGATCTCCTTGATCTTGCCCGTCTGGCCGGTGTGCTTTCCGCCCACGACCATAGCCAGATTGCCGATCTTGTACTCGATCCGATCCTCGACCTTCTTATCGGGGATGGAGAGGACCAGAGAATCGCCCACCTTGAACTCGCCGTCTGCGAGCTTATTCGATCCGTCGGATAGGTTAAGCTGCAGCTTCTTGCCCGTGATGATGGTCTTGTTCTCGATCCTGGCCAGCTTCTTGGCATCCAAGGCCTCGATCGGGCTGAGATAGAACATGCCGCGAACATCCTTCATCATGCGGTATTGCTGATTGAGAAGGGGAACGGAAACGACATCAAACATGCCCACCGGCAGCTTGTAGTCTTTCTGTGCCTTTCCGTCTATCAGCACCTTGCCCTCGTAGAGGATCCTCTTGACCTCGCGGGCGTTGTCCACCAGCTTGAGCATATCTCGGACTACGGTCACGAGAGGAATGCTCTGCTCGGCAGAGTGCGGACCGGGACTGGCCTTGGCTACCCATGCGTGGGTCTTCCTGGAAATGGGCCAGCTCACGGGAACAGTTACTCTCTTCTGGTGTCTGCTCATTCTGATCGCCTCGCGAAGATCTTCTCCCTCTTTGCATCCTCAAGTTCAAGTTTTACAATCATGACGTTGGAGGGATGGATGGTCCTTGGAACCTCGGTTCCATCGGCGCGGTAGTTGCTCACACCGGCCACCTTGATGGTGCACCTCTTCAGGTTCACATCTTCCACCAGGCCTTCCGTACCGGCATGATCGCCACGCATTACCTTGACGGTATCACCCTTGCGAAGCTGTGCGCTGCGCTTCTTCAGCTCCTCGCGCAGAGCTTTGCTCAAGGGTGCGTGCATGTACTTTTGACGCATATGCAGCGGCGCAGTATACCTCGCCTTCCGCTGCTTCCTTGGCTGAATGCTCTTCATAATCATCACACAATCATTGATGCCGCGGACGCGATCTTGCTGAACCTCTCAGCTACTTCGCGAGCCACAGGCCCCTTTACCTCAGAGCCCTTGGGAACGCCCTCGTCATCCACGATAACGGCTGCGTTGTCCTCGAACTTTACTCTGAGACCGTCGGGCCTGCGGAACTCCTTCCTCTGGCGGATGATGACAGCCTTGAAGATCTGCTTTCGCATCTCTGGAGTTCCTTTCTTCACGGATACAATTACCACGTCCCCGATTCCTGCGCAGGGCTGTCTATTTTTCACGCCACGGTATTTCTTGACCGCAATGACGTGTAGCGTCCGCGCACCTGTATTGTCTACACAATCCAGGTATGCGCCAGTGTTGATCGCCCTTGGGATCTTGGCCTTATGTCCCCTCATTTTTGGACCTCCACAACCACGTAAGACTTGGTCTTGGAGAGGGGCCGACACTCCGCTATTTTGACACGATCCCCTTCTTTGGCTTCAATGCACGGGGGATTGTGCGCATGAATCTTGGACTGCCTCTTCTCAAATCGTTCGTACTTCGTTGCCTTCTTTTCGAACTTACGCAATACTACCACGGTGTTATCCATCTTGTCGCTGACCACGGTGCAATCGAATACCTGGCCGCGAACGGACAGATTACCATGGAAGGGACACTTCGGATCGTTGCACTCCTTCTTCGGCGCGCTAACGTCCAGTCCGATATCCCTCATAACTTCCACCTCGTCCTCTGCATTCTCTTGCTTATTCTGTTCTCGGGCTGCGAGATCAGGATCGATCCCTGGACCCTCGCCCTTCGCCCATCGGGAAGGGTGAAGATCAGGCTTGCGTTCGACTTGGCGATGCGAACGATCTTTCGCTCAGTCTCCAAGAGGAACGTGTTCCTGGTCTCATCCACAACCAATCCCTCGATGCCGACCAGACCCGGATCGGTGTTCGAGTCCACCTGGACCCGAAGGCCGATCAACTCATTCCTGGCCAGGTTTTCGGGGGAGAGATTCACTGCTTTCGCTCCGTTTGGACCGTCTTGATTCGGGCGACGGTTCTGCGGATATCTTTTATCCTCCCGGGTTTCTCGGGGGCGCCACCAGCAGTGACGACGCCTCTCTCGCGGACGAGCTCGCTTTCGAGCTTTCGCAGCTCCTCTGCAATCTCCTCCTCGTTCATGTTTCGGATCTCGTCAATCTTGAAGATCGCCATATCGGATCACTCCTCCTTGGCGCAGGGCTCGGAGTCAACCTTCGCTTCGGGAAGGGGTGCATCCTCTGCCACGCCCTCGACGGGCACTTCTGCTGCGGGTTTCGGCTCAGCGGCTGAAACTTCGGACTCAAGTAGCTGATCCAGATCGCTCTTCTTGGCCTCGACCGGCGCGGGTGCTGGTGCTGCTGCGGGAGCCGGTGCCGGGGCGCTCTTCTTGGCCTCGACCGGGGCCGGTGGAGCCTGTACCTTCACAATCTGGAAGTCGTCCGGCAGTCTGACCTCCGGCGGGATGATCCTTACCTGACAGCCGATAACGCCGAGCTTCTTCACGGCAACCGAGTAGCCCTTGTCCACAAGGTCGATGGCCGGCCTTCCGGAGTGCTTGATATATCCGGAGATGAACTTCTCGGTTCTGGACCTGGGACCGGTCAATTTGCCGCTGATAACTATCTCGCAACCGAGAGCCCCTGCGTCCATAACTCTGCGCATCATGGACTGGCCCGCCTTTCGGAAGTACCAGCCGCGCTCGAGAGATGACGCCAGACGATTGGCCACCACTCTGCCGTTCAGGTCGCCGCGTCCCACATCCTGGACGTCTATCTGGGGATTATCCAGATGGAACTTGCGATCCAGGTCGCGGGTGATCTTGCGGATCAATTTGCCGCCTTTTCCGATGACCATGCCCGGCTTTTCAGCGTAAACCGTGATCTGCGTGCCCATTGGCGTGCGGTTCATGACCATGCCGCCATATCCGGCCCGCTCCAGTTCCA
Source organism: Methanothrix sp. (assembly GCA_028682845.1). Lineage (GTDB taxonomy): Archaea > Halobacteriota > Methanosarcinia > Methanotrichales > Methanotrichaceae > Methanothrix. The sequence goes on from JAJRAT010000189.1 coordinate 11,487, forward strand.
CTGCCAGGTACTCATCGACGAGAGCTTTGGTGATGCCCTCTGCTACGAACTTTTTCTCTACGGACATCAGCTCTTCACCTCAGTCAGGATCATCTCAACAGAGACGGTCTCGGTATTCTTGGGAGTCGCCCTTCCCATAGCACGGGGCATCCATCCGCGGATGGTTCTGCCCTTGTGAGTACCGGCATGGTAGATCCTCATCTTTTCGGCCTCCATTCCCTTGTACTCGGCATTGGCGAGGGCGTTCTCCAGAACGACCAGAACGGCTTTTGCCGCTTTCTCCGGATATCTGCCGGCATCAGCGCCCACCAGGCCGTGCCTGTGAGCTACATTTCTATTGTAGCGCTTGAAGGGCACCGCCTTCTTCAGAGCCACTACATCCTCTAAATAGGCCTTGGCATAGTTGGCTCGCATGCCTTTTAGAGTCCTGCAAATCTCGCGGGCGTGCTTTGGTGAGATGTGAAGCTCCATCCCCATGGCCCTTGAAGAGCGTCCTGCAGGCGTAAGCGAATAATTCAATCTGCCCAAGTCTCACACCTCACTTCAGCGGCACATACTTGCTAGATCTGGTAGCGCCCACACCGGCGGCACCGTGCTGCACGCGACCGCGCGTCAGAGCGAACTCGCCGAAGTAGTGCCCAACCATCTCGGGCATGACCTCGACCTTCTCGAAGCTCTTGCCGTTGTAGATCTCCAGGTTCTTGCCCACCATATCGGGAAGGACTACCATGTTCCTGATATGGGTTCGAACCGTGTCCTTATTCTTGATGCCTGTCAGGAGCTTCTTGTTCTCCTTCATCAGGCCTCTTTTAATTGATCTGCGTTGCCGCGCTGGAAGCAGCACGGCAAGCTCCTCTATACTCAACTTGGCGAGGTCGGCAATTTTCCGGCCCCGGTACAAGAACTCTTCCTTCCTCTTTGGAAGCTTGGATCCTGCTTTCTTAGCCAAAATCATCACCTAGCGCTTACCGGTCTTCCTTGCGGCGATCGAACCAACCTTTCGGCCCGGAGGTGTATTTCTGCTCACGGTCTTTGGCCTGCCCGGATGCTGGCGGCCACCGCCACCGAAGGGATGGTCTACTGCATTCATTGCTACGCCTCGAACGATGGGCCACTTCTTGGCCTTGGATTGGAATTTGAAGAAGCTCTTTCCGGCCTTGACCAGAGGCTTATCCAGACGGCCGCCTCCGGCAACGACTCCGATGGTCGCCAAGCATTTCGGGCTGAGCCACTTCATCTCTCCGCTGGGGAGCTGGACGACGGTTTGACCTACATCATGAGCCACGAGAATGGCGCAAACACCGGA
>JAJRAT010000022.1 GCA_028682845.1 Methanothrix sp.
CAGGATGCCGTCAATATCGTTGCCTGTGACATTATTCTGAACTATGAGGTTATTTTTTGAGCCGCCTTCGAGGCATATGCCGTCCTTATTCATCAAAGCGACATTGCCGTTGATAGTGTTATTTTCGGACGATTTCAACTCGATTCCATCATTTTTATTGTCTGAAACAATATTTCCGGAGATGTCGTTGTAATCGGACTCGACCAGCTCAAACCCGGAATTGCCGCTCTTGTTTGCATAATTTCTCTTCAGGGTGTTCCTCGCGGCATCGATCAGGTAGATTCCATAGATGCCATTCTCCATCAGCTCGTTTCCGGACAGGATGTTTCCGTTTGACCCGGCTAATCCGATACCGGCGTAATCATGGCCGGAAACTCGATTAGAGATAATTATATTATTATCAGATAAAAGCTTGATCCCGATATCGGACGAGTTGAGTACGACAAAGCCCTTTAGCATTATCTCACCGGACTCAATCAAAAAGGCATTATCATTTCCCATAGCATCCACTATCGGACGGTCTATTCCGAGTATAAGCAACTCTTTCGTAACGTGAACGCTCTCCCGGTACGTCCCATTTTGCACCAGGATGATATCGCCCGGCTCTGCAGCATCAACTGCCTCCTGAACCTTAAGATAGCCGCCGTCCGGTCCGACGCTTATTGTTGCGGCATGGACGGAGGATAAAAGCGGCAGCACCATCACAGTTGCCGCCAGCAGAAAGGATACCGCGATCATATTCGTCGGCATCATTTCATTCCGCCGGATAGCTCCGCCAGATCCGCCTTCAGGTTCTCCGACATCCTGGCCCCTTTGGTCTTGGCATTGGAGAGCGAATAGAGGGTGAACTGATCGTACTTGATTCCCAACAAATCGGCATTGGTGAGATCCACGCCCGTCATCTCCACCCGATCAAAGGAGGCATCCTTCAGATCCACTCCGCGCATATCGGCATTGGTGAGGAAGACCAGAGCCAGATTTGCATTCTTGAGGCTGGACCCGCTCAGATCAACGCCCCGCAGGTCGATCTCGCGCAGGTCTACATGCCCCAGCTTGACCTGCCGCAAGACTGCTCCCTGCAAACGCACCGAACCTAAATCTGCATCGGTGAGGTCTGCTCCGGTGAGGTTTGCCCTGGTGAGGTCGGCATACGGCAGCTTCGCCGAGTTCAGGCTTGCTCCCTGCAACTTCGCCTCGGTCAAATCGGCATACGCAAGGCTTGCCCACTTCAGATTGGCTCCGGCAAGGTTTGCACCCATCAGGTATGCTCTGGTAAAATCAGAATCACTGAGGTCTGCGCCGCTCAAATTGGTGTTGTATAGCTCGGCACGCGAGAACTGGCCGCGCGAGAGGTATCCGCCGCTCAGGTCCGCCCAGTTCAGATGAGCCCCAATCAGGTTCGCGCTGATGAGATAGATGCCCTTGAGGTTAGCGCTGCTCAGGTCCGTCCGAAAGAGCCTGGCATCTGTCAGGTCGGCATCCGATAGATTCGAGTCGGAGAGATCCGCATCCGTGAGGTCGACTTTCTTCAAACTGGCATCTCTCAAGTCGGCATCGGACATCTGGGCTCTCACCAGTATCGCCTCTTCGAGATCCGATTCGCGCAGATCTGCACCCCTGAGAACGGCTCCCGTCAGATCCGCCCCGGCCAATGAAGCACCCACCAAATTGGCATCAATCAGCCATGCCGACTGCAGATATGTGCCGTTCAAGTCGCAGCCCGCTAAATTTGCATTGGTCAAATTGGACTGATTGAGATGTTTTCCGGCAAGGTCGATGCCGACCAGGGAGGTGTTGCCCAGATCCGCCCTATCCTCAATCTTTCCGGCAAGATCCGATGGCGCGGCTGCAGCGATGCCGCCGGCTAGAACCAGTGTGCAGATGACGAACCGTATCAGCAATTGCGATCTCATCCACCCTCCAACATTGCCGTCTTTATTGATAAGTTTCGGATAACATTTTAAGTTTCTGGTGGATTATGAAGCTGTTCCAGGTCGGCCTTGAAGCTCTCACTCATTTGTGCCCCATCAAGTTCTGCCGCCGCCAGGTAGCGAAGCGTGAACGGGTCATATTTTAATCCCTGCAAAGATGCTCCGGTCAGATCGGCTTTGGAGATGTATAAAATATTCATGCTGGCATCCCGAAGATTGGCGCCCGAGAGGTTCACGTTCTCCATGAGCAGCGTCGCCAGCTCCGCTCCCCGCAGGTCAACCCCGCTCATGTCCACATCCCTCAAAGCAAGCCGGGTCAGCTTTGCCCGGCTCATCTTCGCTCCATGAAAGTTGGTGCCGATCATGTCGTTGTATTCCAGGACCGCCGCAGTCAAATCCGCACCGGCGAGGTTGGCCCCGGTAATGTCGAGATTGGGCATCTTTGCATCTACAAGAATGGCGCGGGAAAGATCGGCCTGTGTGAAATCAGCGTAGGCCAGGTTGGCATTGCTCAGATCTGCGCCGCTCATGTTCGCCCTCATCATGTAGCTCCTCGTAAAATCCGACCCCGCGAGGTTCGAGCCGCTCAGATCCGTTCCGTAGAGTTCCGCTCTGGAGAGCTGCCCGCGCGAGAGACGGCATCCCCTCATATCAGCCCAGCTCAATCGCGATGCGACCAGGTTTGCACCATCGAGGAATGCATTCCTCATCCCTGAACTCATCAGATTCGCACAAAACAGCCTTGCCCGGGTCAGGTCGGCGTTGGTGAGGTTGCAGGAATCCAGATTGGAATTGGTCAGATCGACATCAACGAGAGTTGCACCCGACAGATTTGCCCCGAGCAGGCGCGATTCGGTGAGAATGGAACCGCTCAGGTCCGCTCCGCTTAAATCAGCAGCAGTCAAATTTGTGCCGATCATAATTGCCTTATGCAGCTTTGCGCCGGATAGAATCGCACCGGACACCCTAGCCTCCTGAAGATCGGCCCCGGATAGATCCGCACCGCTCAGGTTTGCGCCGATAAGATTTGCGCCGATGAGATAGGCCCCATTCAAATTCGCGCCGGAGAGGTCAGCCCCCTGGAGGCTTGATCGGTTCATATCGGCATCGGAAAAGTCGGATTTGCGAGCTGTGGCTTTGGATAGATCTGCGCCGGTGAGTTTTGCTTCATTCAGGCGAGCAAAATCAAGATCGCCTGCTGAGAGATCTGCGCGCAGCAGGTATGTTCCGGATAGGTCCGCCTCCGACAAATTGGAGCCACTCAGATCGGAGCGATTGAGATGGGCTGCACTGTAATTTGCACCCTGCAATTCCAGACCCGCCAGGCTGGAGCCGTCGTGCATCTCGCCATTCAGCGGCGGCGAAGACCCACAAGCTCCGGAGATCGCCAGGAGCACCACCAAGAACGAAAAGATAGCCAAAAACCCGAAAATGCGCTTGCGCCCACTTTTCTCACCGTTCAGAGAGCATTTCCTGTCGGAGCTTTTGGTCATATTGATGCTTCTCACCAGATTGAAGCTTTTTGCTATATTGAATTTTATTGATACGCTCATATTAAAATCCCCCAGTCTTACTATTAATATTGATTTATGCAATATCGATTACTGCATCCTCCATTTGGGATTGATGGAATCAAGATACTTGAAATCCGCAAAGCTGTAGGGCGCAGCATAGTACTCCGGACCGTCCATGACTCCATAGTAGCTGTCTACTGCCAGCCAATTTCCCGGATGATCTTTGTCTTCCACTGCGACCCAGATATGTCCCTGGGAATCGAATCCGCTGGGATCGTACAGGTACACCACATTGTATCCAAAATTCTTGTAAGTATTCTGCAGCTTTTGCGATCCGTCATAGCACATGCCCAAAGGCGTCACGGGAAAGATGACATAGCGACTGATGGTTTTTCTAAATTCTGCGTTATCGGTCTTCTTGTAGGTTGCATTCACCTTGATGGCGTCCCCCGGTATCACCTGAATGGGACCGCTCTTGGCAGTCGGCGGAGACATCCACAGGTCGGCCAGTCGCGGCGCGGCTCCATTGGGCGTGATATAGACCTCTTTGCCGTCGCTGAGGGTAACGGTCACATAGCTCTCCTCGGGTTTGGCGTTGTAGCCGTGAGTTGCCAGGAAAAATGCCAGGTCCTTCACCGTGATTCCGATATCCTCATAGCTGGACAGGAGCAGCCACAGATCATTCTCCTCTGTGGCCTGGCAGGCTGAGGGGTACAAAATCAAGGATAGCAGCACGAGAACGATGATCCGCCTCAATTTCTACCTCGCCGTCGCCAAGCTCTGCGGCAATGGGCCGGAACCCTACTGTTTCTTTGATTATGTTGCTGCCAGCGTCTATAAAGATTTATTGTTTATGTTCAGCATTAATAAAATATAAATCGATACGCATAGAATGCAATGGCAAAAGAGAAAAGTGATAATATTAAGATTGATATGCACATATAAAAATACATCAACCATAAATTATCAATCCTAAATATTACAATCAAATAAATCGAAGAAAGATAAAATAAACTCGCGAATTAACGAAAATTTTCATAGCAAGAGCTAATGAGGCAATAATAAAAAGAAAAAGCCGCTTGGCTTCCCAAGCCTTAGAACAGGCTTGTCAAGAAGGCCAGGGGCACCAAGAACAAGACCACGAAACCGATAACCATCAAACCAATTGCCAGCCCATTTCCACCTGCCATGAATAAGATCCTCCTACTGCTTGTCTTTGGCTTATGCTTGGAGGAGGTAATATTAATTACTATCGGAACCTCCGCGGCATCTTCGAACGATTCCAAACCGTATCGACAGCCTGCCCAAACCCGATCGGCTGCCCGAACTGCCTGCGAGTGCGATCTCAATCTACCTTAGCAGATGGCTCTGCAATCATAGCTAGGTTCCTCTGCAATCATAACAGATGATCCAATAGATTTAACTATCATAGATCGCAAGAATTCTATTGTGCGATCTATCCAGAAGAGCGGAACGAAGGCACAAGGCGGAATGCCGGAGAAGCGAAAGGTCGCAGGTGCAAGATTTCTGCTGCTGCGGCCAGCCGGATATCCCCTCAAGAGCCTTTTTATGGAGTATCCCGTAGTTTCCGATGCCAAGCTCTTTGAGCTTTATGCCAGAGAGCAATGGTACGGAGAGGCAGTCAAGCCGGGATTCTATCTATTCGACCGCAGGCTCTACCCCGACTTCGCCTTCCAGGTCGTGAAGGTCTTCCCGAAATTCTCGGTTGTAGGGACAGAAACCACGATCAAGGTAGAGCAGAAGGCCGCGCCCAAGAGCACTGTGAAGTTCGATGTGCATTTCGACGATGTCATCGGCCAGGAAACGGCCAAGCGCAAGGTCAAGATTGTGCAAAAGTTCCTGAACGATCCGGATAAGTTCGGTCGCTGGGCTCCGCGCAATATCCTGTTCTACGGCGTCTCGGGCACGGGAAAGACCATGATCGCCAAAGCTCTCTCCGCCGAGGCCAAGGTGCCCATGCTGCCCGTCAAGTCCACCAGCCTCATCGGCGAGTTCGTGGGCGAGGGCGCTCGCCAGATTCACAGCCTTTACGAGAAGGCGGAGGAGATGGCACCCTGCATAGTATTCATCGATGAGCTGGACGCCATTGCCCTTGACCGGAGATATCAGGATCTGCGGGGCGACGTATCCGAGATTGTGAACTCCCTGCTCACGGAGATGGACGGCATCATGCGCCGCAAAGGGGTCTGCACCATTGCCGCCACCAATCAGATCGATGTTCTGGACGCCTCGGTGCGTTCCCGGTTCGAGGAGGAGATCGAGTTCAAGCTGCCGAGCTTTGAGGAGCGGCTGCTTTTATTGGAAAAGAACGCTCTGACCCTGCCGCTGGAACTGGTTGACGTGAACCTGAGGGAGATCGCCCGGCAAACTGACGGCTTCTCCGGTCGAGATCTGGTGGAGAAGGTTCTGAAGGCTTCGCTGCACCATGCCATCATGGACGAGAGCAACATCACGCAAAAGCATCTGGAAGAGACGGTTCCCAAAGCCCGCAAAGAGTACCGGCAGCCGCCTAAAGAGATGTTCTCTTAAAAAGACATTTTTTAAGATGAGATATTCGTCGATGACAGACTCATCGATGACATTCTCTTCAATGAGATCCTCTTTTTGCTAAAGAGACTTTCAAAGGAGATGCTCCGGCGAGAATATCTTGATCGTCCGTAGCGGCCATCCTGCCAAGAATGGCGTTGATGCTGCAAAGGAAGCCCTTTTGTACTTTCAAGTGAGTAATGGCAGGACGTATCATGTGGCAGGAAATTTTAAACAAGTTCAAGAGATACCCGGCTCAGGAGAAGGTCATCCGCCTCATCCTGCAGAGGGGCTTCCAGATCAACGACAACGCACGCGTGGTCTCGGGCGAGATTGAGATCCCCCATGCTCAGATCGCCAAAGAGCTAAACGTGGACCGCAGGGTCGTGGACACCACAGCCCAGGCCATTCGCGAGGATGAAGCCCTCTGGAGGGTCTTCAAGAACGTGCGCTCCATGACGTTCCTGGGAGAAGTGGCCCCCATACTGGGATTGGGCGTCATCGAGATCACGCCGACAAATGCCGCCAAGACCGGAATTTTAGGCGACGTGGCCAGCGCCGTGGCCAAGAACGGACTGTCCATCCGTCAGGCGGTCTCGGACGATCCGTACTTCGTAGAAAGCCCCAAGCTCACCATCATCACGGAAGGGAAGATTCCCGGCGATCTGGTGCGCCTGCTCATGGAGATCGAGGGCGTGCGACGTGTGACGGTGTACTGAGAGCTATGATATGATAATCTCGACCAATCGACTTAATTCTGCTTCAATCGACTTTCTTCGACCTTACTCAACTCAAGTTGATTTTATTTTAATATTATTTTAATATTATTTTAATATTATTTTAATATTATTTTAATATTATTTTAATACTATTTTAATACTGTATTAATATTATATTAATGCTATTTAATAGTTATTCGATTTTCTTCGCAACAGCTCTGCCCAGGGCATTGAGGTTTATTTTAAAATTGTTTAGAACCATTGCCGCGCTTCCCCTCGAATGCATCATCAATTCCGCCAGGTCGCTCGGATCATCTATATCACAGCTCGCGCGGAACGAATCAAAAATGCTCACCTTCAATCCCAGCTCCTTTGCTGCATTCAGGTGCTTGGGAAAGCTCAGGCCCTGGTAAGAGGTGCGAAATTTCGGGCTGCGCACCAGGATCATGTTAGTGCCGCCCCCGCGTCCGGGACACAAGACCACGTCGCCCTCGCAGTTTTGGATTCTTGCGACTTCTCTCTCCGTCAGAAGCGCCAGGTCCGCCATGACAATCAAAATGTCGGTCGGCCAGCCCGATTCGGCATGATTCTCAAGGTAGGAATTGATAGCATCATTCAGATCCAGACCGGATTCCCAGATCCCAACATCTCGCCCCACATCCACGATATCAAGCCCTGGCCGGGAGAGGATGGTTGCAGGAATAGCAGCAGGACAATGGCCCGAAACCGCATCAAGAACATCCCTGAGCATGGCAAATGCCAGTTGCCGTCGCTCTTTTGGCGTCAGCGCGGGCGACAGCCTGCTCTTGGCACCATTTAGTTTGAAGGGCACTACTACCTGAATCGGTCGCTTCGGCACGCTCGGCAGATGGGGCGGATGGCCATAAAACCTTAACTCTTCAGATGAGGCCGGATCACGTCTTTGTCTATCGGCATGAAGACGCTCTCGCCTTCCCTTGGATAACTTAAGCCCCGCAGGACCACTGCCGGAGTTCCGGCCCCGGCCTCGCCCATGAGCAGGTTGGCAACCGACGCGATCTCGTCCGCAATCGCTTCCAGAGTTATCTCCAAAACCTTGCCGTGCATATCCCGCTCGCCGCGCCAATCGCGCAGGGCGGCGATGCCCGCCCAGCCCACGGCCACGCCCGCCACGCCGCTACGGAAAGGCCGCCCGCAGGTGTCGGTGATGATGACGGCGCAGTCCCTGTTAAGCCGTTGACGTATCTTTGCCGCGCTGGCGCTGGGGTCCTCCGGCAGAAGCAAAATGCGCTCGTCTCCAACGTTTGACTGATCGATTCCGGCGTTGACGCCGATGTGGCCGAACCAGGTCGCGACCAGCAGAAAAGGCCTCTCCAGCAGGACATCGGCTGACTCATCCAGGACCGCCTGCACGAACCTGGGGTCCTTTCCAATATTCCCGGCTATCTGCACCGCGCGCGGGCCGGGCTGGTAGCTGTCGAGATCCCGAAAACGCCCTTCCGATTTGGCAACGACGGTACTGGCTAAGCAGAGCACGTCGCCGTCTTGAAGCTCAAAAAGAGACTGCACCAGGGAGGCGATGTCGTCGCCTTCCTTGATGACCGGCAGGCCCCGGATGAGGAATCCCTGCAAAGAAGCCAAAGCGGACATTTCCGATCAGCTAATTCCGATCAGCATATTTGAGTGATTGTTCTTACTTGAACCGCTCAACGTAAGGCATCTGGCTGAGACGGTAGAGCCTCGCCTGGACGAGAAGGTCGAGAAGATAGGAATAGTTCTCGGCGACGATTGTGGCCTTCTGCTCGCCGATCTCTATCCAGGGAAGACCGCCGTAACCCTTGGCAAAGCCCATCCAGAATTGGGACGGAGTGAACTCAAGCAGATACTTGTTGTCCTCCGTAAATGTCAAGGTGATCTTCTCTTCCATTCCTCTTACACCTTCTTGGCCACGCGCTCCACAACCTCGGCAAAAGCCAGGGTTCCGCTGATCTTCTTGATCTTGGCCTTGACGATCTCGCCTTTCACGGCGCTGGGCACGAAGATGAGATACTTGTCAACCTTGGCAATTCCGTCGCCCTTGTTGCCCACGGACTCGATACGCAGCTCGTAGGTCTCACCCTCTTCGATGACATCCTTTTGTACGGCAGCCGTGGCCTTTCTTTTGCGCACAGGCCGGTGAGCGCCGCAAGCATCGCACTTGAGCGTCAAAACCCGATCGCTCTTGAGAAGGTGCGTGTCGGGCTTCCTGCACTCCGTGCAGACCACATACTCCTCGAAGTAGGATTCAATCTGACGGGCGATGGCCGCCTCGCCGAACTTTCCCTGAAAGATGCCGCGCGGCCCTTCAATCTTGCCCGCGGTCCCCATCTCCTGAAGAAGATACTTCATGACATGCTCGGGATCGCGGTTCAAAGTGTCCGCGATGGCCCCGAAGTTCTCCAGGACGGTGGTCTTCCCTTCGTAAAAGACCTTGACGGAAGGGATGACGAATCGGTCTTTGGATTCATGAGTCTCCGGCATCTTCTTCATGGCCCTATCCAGGCCCGCTAAGTAATCATCCATCCAGATTACCTTATCAGATTTTGGCCCGAATCAACGACGATCTGAATAGGAGACGGCAATTTATGCCCGGCCCTGGTCAATGCTTCCTTAGCATCATTCAGAAATTCGGGGGTTATGCCCACGGTGAAGAGCTTCTGGCCTGCATCGAGCTGTGCGGCAGTGCCCACAGCCTTGCCGAAAGCGAGCCTCATTCCACTGGAGACACGGTCTGCTCCAGCGCCCGTGGCCTGCTTGTTCTCGCGGATGACGTGGTGGGGATATACTCTGAGCTTGAGATGGAAACCGGTCCTGCCCACCTGCTTCAAGAGATAACGATTGGCTGCAACTCTCGCCGCCTCAAGGGCGGTGTGCCTGATCTGGCATGGCTCGCGGATGACCAGTGTGAGCTGGATGGGGAAATCCTCTTGCAGATTGCCCATATCATAGTGAACTACTTTGCTTCCCGGAACGCCGCCCATATACTTTCTGCGCGTGTAGGGCCGCTCGTGCCGTCTGTACATGCTTCCTGGCTTGCGTGTCAAAATTACATTCCTCCGATAATCCTGAGATTGGTGCTCTATTCACCTAGTTTATAAGGTTTGGCCTAGACCGGCATGGGCGTCGAGAAGGATATCTCGCCCGCCAACGGCTGGCCCATGAGAGTTCGAACTTCGGCGGGCCTGTTCGCCAAAACCCACATCAGCTTGACCAGGGCCACCTCGGGGAGCATGTCCTCACCCTCAATTGCTCCTGCATCGAGCATGTAGCGGCCCGTATCGTAGACCAGGTCTCCGATCCTGCCCCGCAGGCACTGAGACGTAACGACCACGGGAATTCCCTTCTCCGTGGCACGCCGAATGCCGTCGATCCAGTTGGACGCCACGTGGCCGAGGCCCGTGCCTTCCAGCACTATGCCCCGGTAGCCTTTGTCGATGTAATAGTCCAGGATCTCGGGCGAGGACCCCGGCGTGTATTTAACCAGTGCGCATTTGGGCTCCAGCCTGTCGTTCAACTCCAGCTCCACCTCGCCGCGATGCCGGTAAGGCAGGAAGGTCCGGATCTGGCGGGACAGGTAGTCCACTCGTCCGATGGGCGGCTGGTTGATGCTCTGGAAGGCGTCCCTGCGGGAGGTGTGCATCTTGCGCACCCTTGTTCCCCGGTGGATGGAGCAGTATTCGTCGCTGGTTGTGCCGTGCATGACCACACAGACCTCGGCGATGTCGCTTGTGGCAACAGTCGCCGCGCTGATGGCGTTCATGGCGGCATCGCTGCTGGGCCGGTCTGAGCTTCTCTGCGATCCGACGATGACGATCGGCACCGGCGTCTTCACCATGAAGGACAGAGCCGCCGCAGTGTACATCATGGTATCCGTGCCGTGGGTGATGATCACGCCTTGGGCGCCGCCTCGGATCTCCTCGGCCACGGCTCGCGCCAGTTCCATCCAGTAATCGGCGCGCATGTTCTCGCTTAAGATCTGGTAAATCACTCGGGCGTTGTAGTTGGCGATCTCCTCCAGCTCCGGGATGGCGGCGATGATCTCGCCTGCTGAGAACTGGCTGGTGACGGCTCCCGTTCGATAATCCACTTTGCTGGCGATGGTTCCGCCTGTGGAGAGAATGGACACCTGGGGAAGGCCCGCCTTCTTGCCGAAGGGCTTATCCTTGCCGCGCGGCTTCAGATCCTGCCCTTTTTCGAGAAGCGTGAGTTGAGACTCGGGTGTGCACAGGCCAATGTTGTAGCCGTTGTCCAGCTTTATTACCACGTGATTCTCGCGCCTGGACGGCATGAGCACGCCCTCGTAAGCTGTGCCGTTCCTTTCAATGCGGACTCTATCCCCGAGATCCATTTTATTTTCACCAGTTTGTCGTTTAACCGTTGGCCTCTTTATACTGGACACCTAAAAACGTTGCCCTTGAGCCAAAAGAGAATTGCAGGTGAAGAAATGATCTACTTTGTTACCAGCAACAAGGGCAAGTTTGTGGAGGCAGAGGCCATCTTTGACGGCCTCGTCCAGAAGAATATCGGCTACACCGAGATCCAGGCGGACACGCTGGAAGAGGTGGCGGCCTTTGGCATGAAAGAGGTCGTATCAAGGTTACAGGGGCCGGTGATGCTTGAGGACGCCGGCCTCTTCATCGATGCACTCAAAGGATTTCCGGGCGTCTATTCGGCCTACGGGCAAAAGACCATCGGAAACCAGGGCATCCTGAAGCTGATGGAAGGCGCGGCGGACCGAAAGGCGCACTTCCGGTCGGTCGTCTCCTACGCCGAGCCGGGCATGGAGCCGGTCATGTTCGCAGGCGAGGTGCACGGCCGGATCGGCCACGAGGCGCGGGGCACAAAAGGATTCGGCTACGACCCGATCTTTTACGTCGGCGAGACGAGCCTCGGCGAGATGGAAATTGCTGAGAAGAACAGGATCTCGCACCGTGCCGCATCCATGAACGCACTCAAAAACTGGATGGACAAACGATGAATTAATCCCCGGCCTTGAACCGATCTCTACTTTCCCCTTTTCTCAAGAGCGCAGCGCGGCAGCATACGCTCGTCGATGGTCTTGATGAATTGCGCCTGCAAAGATGAGATGTAGATCTTGCGCTCGCCGACCGAAATTACGTGATCGGTCGCTTTGGGCGGGCTGATCTTAACGGAAAAGATGAGCGGGCCTTCGCAGGTGGTGGCTATGCGCAGGTCCGTCGACC
>JAJRAT010000122.1 GCA_028682845.1 Methanothrix sp.
ATGATGACTGAGTGTGAACGGTCGGCAACCCCGCATATTTCGGGCAAAAGATAGTTGAGGTGTTCGGCGGCGGGAGCGGATGCGCTGCTGGTGGGGACGGAGTTGATGGCAAGGCCGGGGAGGCTTGGGGTAATTAACAAAGCTCTAATTTAATTCAAATTTATTTATTAAAAACTATTGATGCTGGATCTTAAACCCATAGTTGATCAAAATCGTCCTTAGAATCCCGGATACCTTGCGCTCGGGCGACCGCTCGTCTATAGGCAGGGCCGTACCGCAGAGATGAGAATCCGTCCGGCATTCCGCTTTAAATGGCAAAAATAGTCCATCAGTCCTTTCCGGCCTTAAGGCGTTTGCACCTTCATCTCACCTCTGCGGTACGCATCCTCAAGTATCTCTCCCAGTTTCTCGGACAGCATTTCTGCAGCATGGTCCGACATGCATATCTTGACGTCCTTGGGACCCTCAGATGAGATGTGAATCTCGTGGCCTTCTTGGCCATTCGGCTCATCCCGCAACTCTTCATCGTGATAATGACGGATGGCATCCTCCATGCAGGCGGTTTTGTCTCTATCGTCCGTGACGGCATAGGCGAGAAGCGTGAGCGCCACAAGCCTCTTGCTGGCCAGGTTGACTCTGTAAACCGGTCGCTGAGGATCGCTGGAAATTTTCTCCAGCATATTTTGCGCCGACAGAGCCTCCAGAGCATTCTTTATGCGTGGAGCCGATGATGCGGCCAGAACCTCCAGATCTTTGGGACGAAATTCTCGATATGGGTCTGCCGTTATTTCCCTAATAACCCTGAGCAGCACCGTGTTACCGAACAGTCCGCCGAAAGGAAGTCTGCTGCTTTCCATCTGCATCTCATCTTCTTCGGATAAAAGCGGCAGATCTGATGAATCCATCATTGTAAGCACCTCTATTACTACTGATAAATCTGCTCAACAACTATATCAAACTTGTTTTGGGTTACACAAAATAAGCTATAGCCGCATCCTGTGGCTGTGGTGCGGTATATCATAGCCGTAATTGCGGGCCCAAATGCTCGCCCATCTCCTATCCATTACCTTAACAATCACGATGCCGTGGCTGGTCCTGCCTACTATTATGAGATCGGGCCCCATTTCTTTAACGAAATTCTTCAGATCCATGCCAAGAGGACTGCAGTACGCGTCACATTCTTCATAGGTAGCATTAAATCCCCTCTTCTTGATCCATCCAAGGAATCTTGCACCATTCTCTCCCGGATCTGGCGGGCTGGGCAACTCATCGGCGTATGCTTTGCGTTTTCCTGCCTCTTCCTCTGGCGGCATGGGTATAAATGCTGCAAAAGCTAAGTAATAAAGTTAAGGATGATTAGTCGGGGCCATCTTTCGAATAGACAAATTCCTGGACTGGAATTTTGAGCGATTTCGAAATCATCCGGGATAAATGGTTTTCATCGGATAAGAATACTGCGCGAAATAGATGCTGCAAAGATCCAAAAAATGGTTCGATTTATGGCCGGTTTCAGGCCCAACGGCTTAAATTCTTTGGCGGCAGTTTTCACATCCCTTTGACACACGAATCCATAAACCGGCTTGCTTCAAGATCTCCTTAAATCATCCTTGCTCGATCCTGAACAGGCCCTTCTCTTCCGTGATCTCGATTTTTGCATCAAGGAATCTTGCCGCCGTCCAGATGTTTGTCTTCGTGTGCAGCGAGACCTCTCGGGCGGTGTAGCTCCCGCCCGCCATCGCCAGATAGGGAATGAGCTGATCGGCCAGATGGACGTCGACCGATGCGCGGGATTTCAGCTCCGCTATCAGTTCCTGCGCCGCTGCCCTTCCTACCTTTTCCGCCGGGAGGCCCCGCTCGCCGAGGCAGCTTGCACCCTTGCCGCCGGACCAGAGGGTTATCCCGCTTCCCATGGACGGCAAACGGAGGATTTCCGTCTTCAGTTCCGCATCAAATCCGGCTTGTTTCAGCTCTGCAGCAGCGGCTTCAGCCTGCCGCCTGGCCACGTGCTCCGGCAGGTTGCCGCAGTGAGAGATGCCCCGAATCAAGGGTTGCGCCGCTACTTCGTGCCGCAGATGTGCTGATTGAAGCGGCCCGGGATCTACCGACATGGAAATTGTTCCCTGGCCTTTGGGATAGTAGCCCCGCTGCAACAGCTCAAACTCGACCTCGGCACCAAAGAGCCTGAGTGCCGGCAGGAAGACAAACCGGAAGTAGTCAACCGTAGGAGACCACTGCACGTCCGTGCCGCCCCGAACCTGCAGCGAGATGGGGCCGTTCGCCCTGATCATGGCCGGCAGGAGGCACTGCAAGAGAAGTGTTATGCTGCCTGCGGTCCCAATGTCGACGCTGTAGCTGCCTGCACAGATTTTGCCGGGCTGGAAGGTCAGTTCCACGGAGCCGGGCTGAACGCCTGCCGTCCTGGCACGGCAAAGCTTTGCCAGAGCCAAAATAGCTCCGGCATGTTGAGCCGCCAGGCCGGGCCTGGGGCGACCTTGGCGGATCTTGGTTATGTGAACGGGCTTCCCAGTGACCGCGGACAGTGCCGCTGCCGTCCGGACGATCTGCCCGCCGCCTTCTCCAAATGAGCCGTCAATCTCGATCATGGGCATAGGGGCAAGGGCTCCCTGCAATTGTGCGGCAGTGCTGCTATTCCTTCTTGAGATGGCCGGAAGAGAGTGTCGCTTGAATCATCACTGCATATCGATTTGTTTGGCTTGACTCGATTGACTCGATTCTTTGACATAATATCTGGAGAGAAAATGGAGATCATACTACTTCATCATTGCTCATGGCCATCATTGCTCATGTTCATCATTGTTCGTGTTCATCTCAATTCATCCCCGTCTTGATCCATATCTCCATTTGCTCATCCGCCGGCTTCATGCACGTCTTCTTCGGAACCTATGGCAAACCTTTATCTCCTGGAAGCAGGATTCCTTTTCTAGTTCCGGAATGTGACCAATAGTGGTCGAACCGGTAAGGGTGAAAAAGATGAAGTCTTTTTACAAGTATATCAGTGATGCCTGGTCCTCTCCCCGAGAGGGCTACGTCGGCGCACTGAGACAAGATAGGCTCAAGGCCTGGCGTCAGGAAATGACCGTGCAGAAGATCGAGCGGCCTACCCGCCTGGACAGGGCGCGGGCGCTCGGCTACAAGGCCAAGCAGGGCATTGTCGTGGCGCGGGTCATGGTAAGGCGCGGTGGCCGCCGCAAGTCCCGTTACCAGAGGAACAGAAAGACCAGCAAGATGGGCGTGAACACCATCACCATGGGCAAGTCCATCCAGAGGATCGCAGAGGAGCGGGCCGGAAGGCGGTTCCGCAACATGGAAGTTCTCAACTCCTACTGGGTCGCCGAGGACGGCAAACACAAGTGGTACGAGGTCATATTGGTTGACCCATGCGCACCATCCATCATGAACGACAAAAACCTCAAATGGGTTACGAATGACGTTCACCGGGGCAGGGCCGTGCGCGGCAAGACCAGCGCCGGTCGCAAGGGTCGCGGCATGAGGCATAAGGGCTTCGGCACTGAGAAGACAAGGCCCGGCATCAGAGCCCACGACGGCAAAGGAAAGTAAGTGATTGATAAGGTCTCATTCCGGGCCTTTGTGGCGGCGACTGAGGACGTTGACCGGGTGCGCGAAGCCCTCGGCATCTTCGTTCCTCTGGACAGGATTACCGCTGTAGCCGCAGAAGGTCATTTTGGAAATGAGATCCTGATCCTAGAGGCCAGCCTCAAGAAAAAAGAGGCCCGGGCCTTCTTCAGCATTTTGCACGAACAGCTTCCCGCCTCAGATCTGGCGCGATTGCGCCGGGAGATGGCGGACCGGCTGGAGGACGACAGCCACTTTTATCTGCGCCTGGACAAGCAGGCCGCTTACAAAGGCATTCTCCGTTTGACGGAATCAAAGGATGCATTGGATATCACAGCCCTCGTCAAAACCTATCCCGCCCGGCGCGAGGAAGCCTTGAAGATCCTGGGCGAACTCATATGAGCTTTTGCGAATGCCTGAAGGCCTATCCGGAAGGCTCGGCCTCTGCCAGCCGTCTGGCCTTGACCGCCAAAGGTCTCGGCTACTCTTCTCTGATCATCTGCAACGCCGAGCCCCAGAAGGTCTTTCGGCCCGATGCCGCTTCAGCCGTCAAGGGCGTTCGTGTGATTTTGGGCGCGGAGGTCACGGCGGCTCATCCCAAGGCTCTGAAAAGCCGCATCTCCGCCCTGAGAGCAAGATATCCGTTTCTCATGGTCCGGGGCGGGACGGACGAGATCATTAAAGTTGCCTCGGAGGACCCCAATGTGGATCTTCTCATGCACCCCTGTGCCTATGACGCCCGCCGGTCCCTGAGCATCGCCACCGCCAGGGCGGCCCGGCTCAATAAGGTGGCCATCGGCTTTGACCTGGGGGCGCTGGTGCATCTGCGAGGCAGTTCTCGCGCCCGATGGCTGGAGGCTGCCAGGCGAAATTTGCTTGTGGCCCGCAAGTTCGAGCTGTCCGTCGCAATTACTGCCGGTGCACTGTCTCATCTCGACTTGAAGGCCCCCCGGGACATGATCGCCCTGGCAATGGTTGCAGGCTTTGAGCGAGAAGAGGCGGAAGATGCCCTGAGGCTACCGGAAAGGCTGGTCGACCTGAACATGAGGGCCTGGACAAGTCCGGGTGTGGAGCTTCTTTGAGGAGCAGGCTGCCCGTGCTGCGGGCGAGAAGGAGATATATGGTCTTCGAGATGGAGGCGGAAGATACCGTCTCGGCAAAAGATCTCATGAACGAGATACATTCGGCCCAGTTCTCTCTCTTCGGCGATGCGGGTGCCAGCGTAAACCGGCTCAAGCTCATCACATTCAACGGCAAGCGCGGCCTTCTTCGGTGCCGTCACACTCATATCGATGATACCAGAGCGATTTTGGCCACGATCTTTTTGATAAATGGGATTAGGGTCGCGTTGCATTCAAAAGGTGTTTCGGGAACGATCAAAGCCGCTACAGAAAAGTATTTACCGCAACTCGGTAAAATAAGTGATGAAACCGACGGAAGAAGAATCGAGCTGAAAGAAGTCTCCGGGTGCATTATTCGCACCCACGGCCTGAAAATCGATCTCTGTCCGGATGACCGGAATAAGACTAAAGGATCAGACACCCGATATTTGGGGCTGACCTCTTTTGATTTAAGTGGAGGACACGAGGATGCAGATGGCACCGCAGATGGGTTATGATAGGGCTATTACCGTATTCAGCCCTGATGGCAGATTATTTCAAGTTGAATACGCTCGCGAGGCCGTTCGGAGGGGAACGACGGCTGTGGGCATCAAAGCAAAAGACGGCGTAGTCGTGCTGGTGGATAAGAGAATTACCAGCAGGCTCATGGAACCCAAATCTATTGAGAAGATCTTTCAAATTGACTCGCACATCGGCGCTGCCACATCCGGCCTGGTAGCGGATGCAAGGGTTCTGATCGACAGAGCCAGAGTCGAGAGCCAGATCAATCGGCTGGTCTACGATGAGCCTATCGGCGTCGAGGCCCTGGCCAAGAAGATCTGCGACTTCAAGCAGCAGTACACACAGTACGGCGGCGTGCGGCCTTTCGGCACAGCTCTCCTGATCATCGGTGCGGAAGAAGATAAGACGCGCCTGTTTGAGACCGACCCGTCAGGTGCGCTGCTGGAGTACAAGGCAACGGGCATCGGTGCCGGTCGTTCTGCAGTCATGGAGGTCTTCGAGGAGAAGTACAGAGGAGACCTGACGATGGATGAGGCGGTCATTATGGGTCTCGAGGCGCTCTACAAGGCATCGGAAGGCAAAGTAGAGGCGGCCACCACGGAGATCGGCATTATCAAGCTGGGAGACCGAAAATTCACCAAGCTCACCGAGAGTGAAGTAGGAGAATACGTTAACCGGATGAAGGCGCAAGTAACTGCCGGTAAAGAGGAGAAGAGAGAGGCATAAAGAATGGTCAGACTGGATGATGCGGTTCCAGCGAGACTGAAGACCCACGGAACCACCTTTGAGGTTCTGGTGGACCCCGATGGTGCCCTTGCCCTGAAGAGGGGCGATGCCGTCAATCTGGAAGAGATCTTGGCGGTGGAGGATGTCTTCGAGAATGCCTCCCGAGGCGACCGCAGCGCAGAAGAAGACTTGCAAAAAGCCTTCGGAACGACCGATGTCACCACAATTGCCGAAGTAATAATCAAAAAGGGCGAGATCAGCCTCACGGCAGAGCAGCGCAAGCAGTTTATTGAGAACAAGCGCCGCCAGGTAATCGAGGTCATTGCTCGAAACGCCATCAATCCCCAGACCAAAACGCCCCACCCGCCTGCCAGAATTGAGCAGGCCATGACCGAGGCTCGCGTCAACATCGATCCTACCAAGTCCACGGATGAACTGGTCAAGATCGCCATGAAGGCCATCAGGCCCCTCATTCCCATCAGGTTCGAGGAGGTAGAGGTGGCGGTCAAGATCCCGCCGTCCTACGCGCCCAAAGCCTACGGGGAAGTCGCAGCTTTCGGCAAGCTCAGTCGAGAGGCCTGGCAGAACAACGGGGCATGGATCGGCGTGGTTCAGATACCGGCGGGCATGCAGACGGAATTTTACGCCCTGATCAACCGGCTGACCAAAGGAGAAGCTGAGACGAGCTTCTTAAGCATTGAATGACGTGGGATTGGATCGCATGGATCGCAAGGTGGTAGTACCGGGTGATCTTCTCTCTGAGGATGCCAAGAGGTCGGGCGACGGGACGTACATCAAAGATAAATGCGTCTACTCCCTGCTCTATGGTCTTGCGAACTACAGGGATAAGATAAATGTCATACCTCTGGCGGGAAAATATATACCTGCACCGGGGGACAACGTAATTGGAACAGTGAAGGACATAACCTTCTCCAATTGGATCGTGGATATCAATTCGCCTTACGACGGGTTGCTGCACATCTCCGAGTTCCCGACGAGGATCGATTCGGAAGAGATGTCCAAGCATTTGCGCATCGGCAGCTCTATCATGACCAAGGTGAAGGATGTGGACCCCACTATGAAGGTGGAGCTCACCTTAAATGACCGCAAGCTCGGAAAGATCATGACCGGCCAGGTCATTGAGATCAGTCATACCCGCGTTCCGAGGCTCATCGGCAAAGGCGGCTCCATGATCAGCATGCTGAAGAAAGAGGTGAACTGCAACATCTTCGTTGGTCAGAACGGACGAATATGGATCAACGGAGGAGCAGAAGATACGGATCTGGCCCTCAAGACTATTCACTTGATTGAGAAGGAAGCCCACACCAACGGTTTGACGGATAGGATTGTGGCCTTCCTCAAGAGCGAGAAAGGGGCCAGAAGTTGATCGCTATGGATAAAAGTGATATATCATTTTTTAAAGACGGACTGCGCCTGGATGGCCGAAGGGCGGATCAGCTCCGGCCCATAAGGATCGAGGTGGGTGTTCTGGCAAGAGCCGACGGCTCATGTTATATCGAGATGGGTGGAAACAAGGTCATCGCCGCGGTTTACGGGCCGAGGGAGGTTCACCCCAGGCACCTGCAGGAAGTCACCAGGGCCATTGTGCGCTACAGATACAACATGGCCTCATTCTCCGTGGAGGAGCGCAAACGACCGGGTCCGGATCGCAGGTCTTACGAGCTTTCCAAGGTGAGCCGCGAGGCTCTGGAGCCCGTCATCATGACCAGCTACTTCCCGCGCTCGGTGATCGATGTCTTTGTGGAGGTCTTGCAGGCTGACGCCGGAACCAGGACTGCTGGAATTAATGCGGCGGCTGTGGCCCTGGCGGATGCCGGAATTCCCATGAAGAGCATGATCAGTTCCTGTGCCGCCGGAAAGGTAGCGGATACCATTGTCCTCGATCCGATGAAAGAGGAGGACAACTTCGGCCAGGCCGATCTGCCCATCGCCATGACCCCGGGCGGGGACATCACTCTGATGCAGATGGACGGCGGTCTGAGCCCTGATGAATTCCATCAGGCAGTGGAGATGGCAATGAAAGGTGCGAGGGATATCTACGAGATGCAAAGAGCGGCTCTGGTGGAGAAGTACGGCAAGATTGAGGCGTCCACGATTGAGGTGAATGCCTGTGAGTAGCGTTATCTCCGAGATCCGCAAGGATTTCATATACAACCTGCTCCTCAAAGGCGAGAGAGTGGATGGCCGCACCTTTGACCAGTATCGCGATATCTCCATTGAACGGGATGTGATTCGCAAGGCTGAGGGAAGCGCGCTTGTGAAATTGGGATCAAGCCAGGTGCTGGTGGGCATCAAGATGCAGCCGGGAGAGCCCTTCCAGGATACGCCCAACCGCGGCGTCATCATCACCAATGCCGAGCTGGTGCCTCTGGCTTCGCCAAATTTCGAGCCGGGCCCGCCAAATGAGGTGGGAATAGAACTGGCGCGCGTGGTGGACAGAGGCGTGCGCGAATCCAAGGCCGTGGACCTGGAAGCGCTATGCATCGTTCCCGGCAAGCAGGTTTGGATCATATTCATAGATGTGCATATCCTGGATGATTGCGGAAATATCCTGGATGCGGCATCTCTGGGAGCCATCGCCGCGCTGCTCTCGACAAAAGTTCCCGCCAGCAGGTTCGGCCTGGGCGAAGACTACATGCTGCCGTTAAACGACATTCCCGTCGCTACGACTGCAATCGAGTTTGGCGATGTGTTGATGTTTGATCCGGGCGTGGATGAGGAATCGATAGCCAACACCAAGTTGACTGTCATCACCACGGCCAAGGGCGAGATTTGCGGCATGCAAAAGAGCGGCAAAGGATTGCTGAAGCCCGAGCAGATCTACCGCATCGTTGATATAGCATGTGAGAAGGCAAGAGAAATCCGGGAAAAGTTTCTGGAAGCATGAATTCGTTGATCAATCGCATAATTTGATAGTAATCGGAAGTAATCATCATGGCTAAGCAGACTACAAAAGGAAGAAAGAGCAGGTCGGCAGCTAGGTTTGGCCCCAGATATGGCCGCAAGTCGCGAAAGCTTGTGGCGGACATGGAGGAGAAGACCAGGGCGCTGTACGACTGCCCCCAGTGCGGAAGAACGAAGGTAAGCAGAGAGAGCACGGCTATATGGACCTGCAGCAAGTGCGGCTACACCTTTGCGGGCGGCTGCTTCATTCCCGAGACTTCTTTAGGCCGCTCTGTGCAGCGCTCTCTCAAGAAGGTTCTTGAGGCTGAGTAGAAAATGGCCTATAAGTGCACCAGATGCAAGAAGACCGTTGAGGTTGACTATGAGTACAGCGGCATACGCTGTCCTTATTGCGGGCATCGCATCCTGATGAAGGAGCGGCCCACTACGGTCAAAAAGATGTTTGCCGTGTGATGCTGGTCACCACATCGCGAGACCCGTCCGCAAAAGCGAGGAGACTGGGAAAGGCTTTAGCCTTATTCCTCTGTGCGCCTTATGTGAATCGGGGAAAGCAAAGTCCGGGTGATGACGAAACCTGGCTGGTGGTGGTTGAGGATCACGGTAATCCTCGCGGGCTTATCAAGCGTTCCAACGGACTGGAAGAGCAATTATCCTTCAAGGTTGCTCTCGAACCCGAGCCTGTCAAGGGACGCTCAAAGAGGATCGTTTCGGTAGTGACGGGCAAGATGGAGGAAGCCCTGCCGATAGCCTGGTTCTTTGAACTGGAGTGGCAGGAGACACTTGAGACGCTCGCGCACGGGCCGAGGCGTGCCCTGGTTGTTGCATCCGGCGAGATCGATTTCGTGGATGAGGATGAGGCCAAGTTCAGGCTGAAGATATGCTAGGCTGTGCAGAGTTTGTCTTCGAGACTCCGGAGCCGGATGCGATTTATCAGGCGCTCGGGCCGGAGCTGGATGACGAACTCCATAGATCCAATGTGGAGATGCGCCTAAGCGAGGGCGCACTCACGCTGTTGGTCCGGGGCGATGATGTCGTCTCCCTCCGGGCAGCCTTAAATACCTGGATAAGGTTGGTCAAGATCGCGTTTGAGATGGTGAATATATGAGTGGCGAATTGCCTCCCCAGATACAGAATCAGTTAGCGCAGCTCCAGCAACTCCAGCAGCAGGCGCAGGCCGTTATGACCCAGAAGACTCAGATTGAGGGTCTGATCCGCGAGACCGAGGCGGCGCTAAAGGAATTGGAGAAGAGTGCAGACGACGCAGTTATATACAAGAGCGTCGGCGAACTACTCTTCAAGGCTGATAAGCCGAAGCTGACGGAAGAGCTCAAAGAGAGAAAGGATATGATGGATCTGCGACTGAAGACCATGGCCAAGCAAGAGGAACGCATCCAGGGCCGGTTTACTCAGCTTCAGGAGCAGCTCAAGATGTCTCTCGGACAGATGCCGCCCAAGGGCGGCTAAACCATTTAGCGGACCCGTGGCTTAGCCAGGATATAGCACCGGGCTTCTAACCCGGGGGTCGCGGGTTCGAATCCCGCCGGGTCCGCCTTATTATTATCAGGTGTTTTTATGTGCGAACTTTCCGTCTATACCGTCAAAGGCGATGCTCGCGAGAAGGTAATGGACGGCGTGGTCAGGCTGATTATTCAGGACGGCAGAGTGCTGATGGAAGGCATCTTCGGCGACTCCAAGGAAGTGGAGGGCAAACTGGCCGAGGTCAATATAATAGCGCAAAACGCTACCATCATCGTGACTTAGGCGGACAGGGTTGCACTATGTATCGCTTCGGGAGCTATAAAAATGTCCAGGAAGCGATTAAACATAGATTGGGGACAGGTAGACGGGGTCATAGACCTCAATCCCTATTTGAAGCGTTACGAAACGCATCTTGTCGATATCGGGTTAAGAAACTCGACTGTGGTGTCTTATGTTTGGCTGGTAAAGGCGTATCTGGAATACGCAAAGACCTATAGACCAACCACAACCGATTTTGAGCAATTTAGAGAGACTCTGCATGTAAAGAATCTTTCGCGAAGCACGATCAATAATTATTCTTTCGCGATCAAGAAATATCATGCGATGTGGGGGGAACAGATAAAATATCCGTTCTTGAAAAGAAATGACGATATCCCATATTATTTTGATGACGAAGACGTTATGAGGATCTTCTCGGTCATCCACAACATAAAACACCTTGCCATGCTTCAAACCCTGTTTTTCAGCTGTCTAAGAGCCTCGGAGCTTTGTAATCTGGATGATGGCGATATCGATCTGAAGGCTCTGACACTGAGGATTCGTGAGGGAAAGGGTGGACGAGACGGAATCGTTTTCATAAACAACCAATGTGCAGCAATCCTGAAGAGATATCTCGCAGTTCGCCCCAAGCTGGACATCGATGGAAGAACGCCGCTGTTTTTTACAGACTACGGGAAGCGATGGACCAAACGCGGCTTGCATACGATATTCACAACCTACAAGAAAAGAGCAGGCATAGCGAAACAGGGCGGCGTTCATGTATTCGGTAGACATACCCCTGCGACCCTCATGATCGCCAACGGTTGCGATCTGAGGATAGTTAAGGAATTGCTGAGGCACCGAGATATTCGCACAACTCTGCGATATGCACATGTGTCCAACAAGACCCTCAGGGACAGGTATAACGAATGTCTTAAGGTCGGGGGGCGATGATTGTGGACTTTATCCGATTCCTCGAAAGAAAAGAGGCGGAACAACGCGCCCAAGGGAACATGGAACGTCCTGATCGCTTGAAAACCTATATCTTTTTTCCCAGGTAGAATTTGATCCAAGTCTGTGGGATATACTTCTTCGTCATTCGGCTCTCATCGACTAATTTTGCTGGAACGTTGCTTCTTTTAGATAGAAAAAGACTAAATTACCTGTAGCATTTTCGATATCAGAATGTCTTAATCAAGTTTAATTTGCTCCGTTAAAAGTGGATTGATTTTGGTTATGGTCGCGACAGGAACACTATATGCATGATCTGCCGCGACTTGACCTTTTAAATTATCTAAGA
>JAJRAT010000077.1 GCA_028682845.1 Methanothrix sp.
GAAGGCGGACAAGATCAGCAAGGAGCAATACCTGCTGCTGCTGCCGCCCTACCTTGCCGACCGCCACCTGGCAGGCGACCTGCACATTCACGATCTGGAGTACTTTGGGACAAGGCCGTTTTGCATAGATGGTAACACTGCCGTGCCCGCGATCTCCAAAGGCCGGACGACGGTTATAAGGCCCGATGAGTTACCGTTCCAAGGGGACTACTACTATCCAGAGGAGCTTTTTGCCATCTCTCCCAATGGACCGAAAAAAGTCATAAAAGTATCCCGACGCAAGGCCGATAAAGAGCTGCTCAAGATCAAAACCACAAGTGGCAAGTCTTTGAAGGTCACCGGAGAGCATAGAATTCCGGTGAAGGGCAAAGGCATAAAAAAGGCCGCAGAAATCAAGCCGGGTGACGTATTGGACAGCGCCTGGGAGCATGGCCTGAACCTGCGAGGCAAGCCCATCGAGAACTTGAACCTGATCGCGGAGTTCGCGGACAAAGTGCCTGCCTCAATCATCGAGAATGTTTTTGTGCGCAATGCTCGTCCTCTCTTCAAGAAGGCGATCGAAGAAGGGAAATGTGTATCCTTCTCGGAAATGTCCAGGACTCTTGGCGTTGAGCATCATAAAGAGTGGTTCACAAGGGGCATAATGCCCATTTCGCTCTTCCGTAAATTCTCCGAGCAATATGATCAGCACGACTATGCAGACTTGAGGATTGGCGTCGTCGGCAGTGATAATGATCTTCCTGCAATCTTTCCCATAACCACGGATGTGGCCAAGCTCTTGGGCTTCTTCATATCTGAAGGCAACTACAACATCCAGGAAGCCTGCAATTACAATTTGGCAATAACGGGCAGCGCTCATGCCGAAGCAGTAGTGTGCTCTGTGGGCAGCGCGTTCAACACTTATGCGACAGTGACCGAAGGTCTCCCATCAAAAAGAATGATCTATGGCATCGAGGGTGAATGGGAGAGAGCCAAACAGGTGTACTTCGGCGGTAAGCTGGTCTATCTGCTCTTCAGATACGTATTCGGCATATCCGGCGGAAGCCACAATAAGAGGCTTCCTGCGATCGTCTATCATCTGGGCGATGAGCACCTTTTCGACATGCTCAGTGCTCTCTTTACCGGCGACGGCTCGGCATACTATCGCCCGAAGAAGTCCGATTGCATCGTAAACTACACCACCGCATCGGAGATGCTCCGACAGGAGCTATCTTTGCTTCTCACCTCCCTCGGCATGAATCCGCAAATAGTCGAGCTTTACGAGGGTGAGGAGCGGCGAACTCTTTACAGGATACAGCTCAACGGCTTCAAGAATATCCTGGCCTTCAGCAAGGCGGCCAAGTTCTACGACGAGCGGCAGGAGCATGTCGATAGGTTCCTCGCGTCCGTCAAGGAGATTCGGAGAAGCCCGACGCAAGAAGCTGTTACAGAGATTGTTCCTGCTTCACCTTCGGGCGAGTACGTCTATGATCTGTTCCTCGAAGGAGATGACGAAGAGAGCCACACTTACTTCGCTTCAGACGGCTTGCTTATACACAACTGTCAGGATTGGGACCTCCGCTACTTCTTCTACTACGGATTGATGCCCGACGGCCTTGGAACCAAAGCAAGTGTTGCGGGGCCCGCCAAAAAGTCCGAGGTTGCCATCCTGCACGCCGTCAAGGCTTTGGGCAGCGCTCAGACCAACTTCGCCGGAGGCCAGGGTTTCTACAACTTCTTAACCTTCATCGCTCCCTACTTCGAGGGCAAGCCGTACGAAGAGATCAAGCAGCTCATGCAGATGTTCGTCTACGAGATGACGCAGATGATGGTCGCTCGCGGCGGCCAATTGGTCTTCTCGTCGGTGCAGCTCACACCGGGAGTGCCGAAGCTGTGGCGCGACAAGCCAGCCGTGTACTCAGGGCGGGTCTGGAACGGTTCGCAGCCCGACGCGCCGTTGAAGACCTACGGCCAGTTCGAGCGCGAGGTGCGACTGTCGTTCAAGGCCCTGATGGAGGTCATGCTCGGTGGAGACTATTGGGGCAAGCCCTTTAACTTCCCCAAGCCCGAGATCAGCATCGAGCCGGACTTCATGAAAGAGGATCTGGCCTTCAACGAGGCTCATCCCGATCTGCCCACGTACCAGGATCTTTATCTGCTCACCTTCAAGCTGGCAGCCGAGTACGGCACGCCCTACTTCGACAACCAGCTCCCGGCATACCGCGGTGCAGGCGAAGGAATTTCTTGCTACCAGTGTTGCGCGTATCAGTTCGCCGCCACCGCCGAGAGCGACAGCCAGTTCGACGACAAGCTGTACTTCAAGGACGGCATGCACTTCTCGATGGGCTCCTGGCAGGTCGTCTCCCTCAATTGCCCGCGGGCTGCGTACCTGGCTCGTGGGGATGACGAGCTTCTCTTTGAGTACCTGCGAGAGCTGATGGATACATCCGTCGAGATCTTCAAGGTCAAGCGCGAGTGGATGAACCAGATCATCAAGAACCACCGCATGCCTTTTGCCACGCAGCAGCCGCGCGATCCCGTCACGGGCGAGAAGGGGTCCATCGCCGTCGGCCTGGAGGGCCTGGTTTACACCATCGGCGTGGTGGGCGTCAATGAGATGGTGCAGTTCCATACGGGAAAGCAGATGCATGAGTCCAAAGATGCCTGGAAGCTCGCCGTGCGCGCCATGACTGAGATGGAGATCTACTCGAAGAAGCTCTCCGCCCAGCACAACATGACCATCGCCCTGGCGCGAACGCCTGCCGAGACCACCGCCCAGCGCTTCGCGGTCTCCGATTTGATTCATGAGGAGTTCCGGGAATATGCCGAGGGCGTCGTCAAAGGGGATCTTGACGCCGTGAAGAAGAATTTGCAAAGGACGCGCGACCTGCCCGTCTACTACACCAACGGCACGCACCTGCCGCCCGGCGCAGATGTCACCATCTTTGAGAGGGCGAAGCTGGAGCATGTGTTCTTCCCGATCGTGGACGGCGGAAACATCTTCCATATCTTCATGGGAGAAGCGACTCCCGATCCCAAGGGCCTGATGGACTTCGGATTGCGCCTGGCCAAAGAGACGCAGATCGGCTACTTCACCTTCACCAAGGACATGACGGTGTGCCTGGGCTGCTCACAGGTATCCGGCGGCCTGAAAGATAAGTGCCCGAGCTGCGGATCGGATGAAGTGGATCACATCAGCCGCATAACCGGATACTTGCAGGCGGTCAGCGGCTGGAACAGCGCCAAGAGACAGGAGCTGAAAGATCGCAAGAGATACAATGAACTGGCATAGATTACTGGCATAGGCTGACGAAAAGTATATATCAGATCTACCAAAGTGAAGACTTGCCAGTGAGGCAAATTGGAGGAGTCTACAAATGCCTGCAGTCGTTAACAAGGATGAATGTGTAAGCTGTGGAACTTGCGTTGAGGAGTGCCCTGAGAAAGCAATCAGCATGGATGACTCGGAGATTGCAACCGTAAACGTGGACAAATGCACTGAGTGCAAATCTTGCGTTGATGCCTGCCCCTCTTCGGCCATCAGCATAGAGTAAATGCACCTTTCTTAATATTTTTCGTGCAGCTTTCCTAATAGTCCTGCATTCTGATGCGTTCAGGATGCGTCTATTCTTTTTCAGGCTCTCTTTTTCAAGACCGCGAAAATGGTTTGAGCCATTCGAAAAGTATATATCGGATATATTACTGGTGAATTTTGCCAGTGAGGCAAATTGGAGGTTTGAATAATGCCCGCAGTTGTTAACAGAGAGGAATGCGTAAGCTGTGGAACTTGCGTAGAGGAATGCCCCGAGGAAGCCATCACTCTGGACGATGAAGAGATAGCAGTTGTGAATAAAGAAAAGTGCACCGAGTGCAAAACCTGTGTTGATGCTTGCCCGTCATCGGCCATCAGCATGGAGTAACTAGCACCTGGTAAGTTACTTTTTTTTTAATGGTTTTTGAACTAATTTTTAGTTTTGCAGCAGCCAGGCACCGTGTCTTTCGTCATCCGCCGTCATGGTCGCCGCATATCTGTCATGGTCGCAGCATTTCCTTGATCGCAGCCATATGGTCACGTCTAGCTTAACGCGGCTATTCCTTATCGCTTATCGCTTCATAGAACTGTTCCCAATCAAGAGTTGTGGCTACGCAGCCGGATTTTAAGAGCGGAACTCCTTGGGCGGGTATGGCATGGCTGTGGCAGAGGTCGAGCCCTTCCTTGATCTCCATCTGGCAGCCCACGCCCACGACCGCTTTCGGCCTATACTTCTTGATGATCCTCTTGATGAAGCTTGAGCCGGGCACGATGAAGAATTTGTAGCCCAGACCTTCGGCGACCTTCTTTGCCTCTCCGACGTTGCAACGTCCGCAATTCACGCATTTGATCCCTTCCGGCGTGAGCTTGGCCGGGCACTCAATGCTGCGGACGCACTGGGGCATGAAGATGAATCGCCGGTCTATGGGTGTTTTAAAAAATTCCTTGCGGTTTACGTAGTTTCTCAGTCGCACGCCGACATCATCTACTATGGAATCGTCCGCTCTGGCGATCCAGAACAGTGATTTTATGACGCTCTCCAGGAGAGTGGTGCCGAAAAGTATGATTCGCGCTGCGAAGAAGTTGCCCGTCCGAAAGGAGTAAAGGATGAGCAATGCTACCAGAATTGATAGCAATAAAGCGCCGACGGCCAGCAAAACCACCGCCTCGCCCACCAGATAAAACAGGTGATTCAAATACTCCGGGAGCATGGGCGTGACTTTTCTCCCTCCGGCTTATAAATCTGTCAGTGCGGCATAACGGCGCAAGTTTTTTATTCCACGCAGGAATGAAGCTTATACCTTCGCCCTTATGAAATTTAATGAGGATTGAAAAATGGCAAAAATGCACAGCAGAAAGAAAGGCTCCTCCCGATCCCGACCACCCATTGCGGCCAAAGTGCCTGCGTGGTCCGATATATCCAAAGAGGAGCTGGAAAAGTCAATCATGAAGCTGCACGAGAGCGGGCTGCCGTCCAGCCGCATCGGCCTGACCTTGCGTGATCAGTATGGCGTGCCGAGCGTAAAGCTGGTCCTCGGCAAGAATTTGAACGGATTCTTAAAGGCGAATGGTGCCCTTCCGGATATCCCGGAGGATCTGGCCAACTTGATGAGAAAGGCTCTGCATATCAGAAAGCACATCAAGGCCAATAAGAAGGATGTTCACAACAAGAGAGCTTTGCAGCTCACCGAGAATAAAGTGCGCAGACTGGTGAAATACTACCACGACTCCGGTCGCCTGGCACCAGAGTGGCTCTATTCGCCGGAAACGGCTGAGATATTAGTCTCATGAAGCGGCTCGACAAGGCAGCAGAAGCTATTGCCAAGTCGATATTGCGTTGCGACAGTATGCGGGTGATCTCGCATAACGATGCCGACGGCATCACATCCGCAGGACTGATCTGCAATGCGCTACTGCGCGCAGGAATACCCTTTCAGGCCACGCTTTTAAACCGCCTGGACGAATCCGCGATCATCGGCCTTGTCGGGCCGGTGGTCTTCTGCGACATGGGCAGCGGCAAGCCGGAACTCATCTCTCGCGTCAAGGGAGAATGCTTCGTTTTGGATCATCACCGTCCGGTCGGCTCCCTTGACTGCATGCATCTCAATCCCCATCTCTACGGAATAGACGGGGCGTTTGAGCTATCCGCTGCCGGAACCGTTTACTCCGTAGTTCGCTACATGGGCGAGAACGCCGATCTGGCGGGTCTTGCGCTGGTGGGTGCTATGGGCGACCGCCAGGCCATGATCGGAGCCAATCGATCCATCATGGAAGAGGCCGTAGCCTCCGGCGCTGTGGAAGTCCGTGCCGGCATCAAGATGCCAGAGGACGGTCCGGTGCAAGAAGTATTCTCCAAAAGCGTCGAACCACTGCTCGATTTTACCGGCGATCCGGAGAAGACGCAGGCTTTCTTGAAGGACCTGCAAATTGAGGGCAACATTCAGGACCTGGCAGGCGACGATCTGTCGAGGCTCGGCACCGCCCTTACCCTGAAGCTGCTCATGCAGGGCAGCTTCGCAGCGGATTCCGTTTTGGGGGAAGTGATACGCCTCAAGCACGAGGTGGTGGAGAATGCGCCGGAATTGGTTCAGCTCCTCAATGCCTGCGGCAACCGAGATGTTCCCGGCGTCGGCCTGACTTTATGCCTGCGCGATGGTGCGCTTCTCGGCGAGGCCAGGCGTCTCGCCGCCGAATACAGGGGCCATATCCTTCGGGAGATCGGACTCTTGCGAGAGCGAAGCGTGGCGATGAAGAACATTCGCTATCTCAAGATGGAGAATATGGAGGCCGGGGCGATTGTATCGGGCCTTGGCATCAGATATCTCTTCACGGATCAGCCCTTGGTCACTTTGAACCACAAGGATGAAATGGTCAAGATCTCGGCGCGAGGAACAAAGCCGCTCATCGCGCGGGGCCTGGACCTATCCGTCGCCCTGAAGAGCGCGGCTGAGGCCGTGGGCGGGGCGGGCGGCGGCCATACCATTGCCAGCGGTGCCTCTGTTCCGCCGGGAATGGAAGATAAGTTTCTTTCTCTGGTGGACGAGATCGTAGGCTCGCAGCTAGGCAAAGATGCAACCGAAAAGGCGTCAGTTTCCGAGGACGGGCTATGATCTCTGCCAAGCTGATCTTTAGGGGAAAAGGTGCAGAGAATGCGGCCCGGTCTCTTGAGCCCGACAATCTGCCAAACATGCAAATGCAAGCGGATGATGATCGGCTCTGCCTGCAGTTCTCGACGGAGAAGATTGGAACTTTGCTCTCCACGGTTGACGATATTTTGATGAACCTCAAGATTGCCGAAGAGACAGCCGCCTCTGCAGAAGGCTCCACATGACTGCGCTAGGACTCTTTTTCTCTGGCAAGCTATTTCAAATCGAAAGCTTTTGACGTATCCCATGCACATTTGCGACAGCGAGTTCGGCAAATGCGTCGGCAAATACTCTAGCGTCCTCTACCTCTGCCATCGCAATGCCGATCCCGATGCCATCGGAAGCGCCAATGCCCTCTGCCGGGCCTTCGGTGGAGCGGTCGGGGCTGTTGATGATATCTCCCGGACCGGGGAAGCTTTGATGGGCGTCATCGGTGTCGATGTAGTGATAAATCCCAGAGCCGAAGATTATGATCTGGTCGTCGTCGTGGACACCTCCGTGCGCCTTCAACTGGGCGGCATTGCCCTCTCGCGTTATGCCTTGGTGGATCACCACCAGGACAACGGTCTGCTGCCTGATGCACGGTTCTACATTCAAAGGCCGACCAAATCCACGGCTGAGATCGTCTGGTCTATTTTAAAGGAGAACGGGAAGAAGCCGGGCCGCGAGGCGGCTCTGGGGCTGCTGGTGGGCATGATCTCCGATACCGGGCGATTCCGGCGCGCCACACCCGAAGCTTTTCATGTCGCCGCCGAGCTGCTGGAGGTGGGCGGATTTGAGTATGAAGAGGCGCTCTCTGCCATCTCCGTTCCCACTGACATCTCGCGCCGCATTGCTATTCTCAAGGCGGCCACGCGGGCAAAGGTCATGCGGGTGGGAAACTATCTGATCGCCACGACGGATATTAACTCCTTCGAGGGCTCGGCTGCTATGGCATTGGTGGACCTGGGGGCCGATGTGGCCTTTGCTGCTGGAAAACATGGCCGCATCTGTCGCGTCAGCGCCAGGGCCGGTCGCGAGGCGGCGAGGGCCGGCCTGGACCTGGCGGAGATCTCCGGAAGAATCGCCAGGCGTTTTGGCGGTGAAGGCGGAGGCCATAAGGCTGCGGCTGCCTTTGAGGCTGGAGGCGAAACCAAGCCTCTGCTGGAAGAATGCAAAAATGCCGCTGCCGAAAGCCTGCAAAAAAATGGGTAACTAGGCCTTTTCTTCAGGCCTTTCGTGCTTTGAGTGCCGCCTTCTTCAAGGCCTCGATGCCGGGCAGCGGCTCGCCGGACAGATAGGTGATGCTCGCGCCTCCGCCCATGCTCACGTGCGAGAACTTTGATTCAAGGCCCAACTGCTCAATGGCGGCAACGCTGTGCCCGCCGCCGGCGATGGAGTAGCCTGATTCGGTGGCAGCCTTGAGAAGTTCCGCTGTGCCGAGCTTGAAGTTCTCCTGCTCAAAGATGCCGCTTGGGCCGTTCAGGACCGTCACCTTGGCATCTTTCAGCTCCTTGGAGTAGTTGACAATGGTCTCAAGGCCTATGTCGGCTATGGGCAGATCCGTGGGGAGCTTGTCCACTGCCACATCGACGCGCTCGCCGCTCTTGTTCAGGGCTACGTCCACAGGCATTGCAATCTTGCCGGGGTATTCCTTGAGAAGTTTTGCGGCGACCGGAATCCATTCCATGTACTCCTGGTCTTCCACGAACTTGCGGTTGGCTTCGCCCACATCAATTCCCGCCGCCATCATGAAGACGGTAGCGACAACGCCCGATGTCAATACCTTGTCCGCTCCGCCGCGGGCCAGGACGTTCTGCGTGACTTTGATGGAATCGTCCGCCTTGGTGCCGCCCAGCGAGAAGACCGTGGGGTGTTCATTTCCTTTCAGGCCCTTATCCAGAGCCGTGATCTCTTTGTCCATGAGCAGACCGGCAACGCTCGGCAAGACCTCGGTGAATCCGACCACCGAGCAGTGAGAGCGGTGGGATACGGCAAAAGCGTCGTTGACAAATAGATCAAACAGCGGTGCCAGCTTTTTCACCATATGGCTCTTGGCGTGATCGGCGGGCGTCCTGTTCATGTTCTCTTCGGCATAAAAGCGAGTATTCTCCAGGAGCAGGACCTCTCCCGGCTCCAGGGATTTGATGGATTCGCGGGCATGTGATCCGAAGATGTCATCGATATAAGTAACATCGCGGCGCAGCAGCCGCGTCGCAGAACGAGCATGCGCTTCCAGGGTGGTGTAATCTTTCTTCCCGGCCCTGCTCTGGTGCGCCATGAGGACCACCCGGCATCCTTCCAGGGCGCGCAAAGTCTCTAAGTGGCTCCTGATGCGCTTGTCATCCAGAATGTTTCCGCTGGGGTCCATTGGTGAGTTAAAATCCACCCTTACCAGGACCCTTTTATTATCGAGTATGACGTCATCCAATGTGAGATAATCCTTCAACTCGGTTCCTCCCGGTGGGGGATGGGTTGACAGAAGGAATATATAGTCATTGCTGACTTTGGCCAAGAGTCCCGCCCTGGAAACGGAACCCGGGTTATTGCTGTGGATTCTTTTGCGGTCTGGCTTTGAAGCCGACATTTGCGACGGATGAGGTCTTTGGTTATCTTTTATCCTTTTGTATCGAACATACCTTCATTATGTCCGCCTTCGATAATTCACGTCAAACGTCGAGATAAGTCCTTATACTGGTTCGCCAAAGGACCGGGAAGGATAAAATGTAATTATCACAATAAATTGAGTCTTAAATCGATCCCAGAGTGATGAGATGCAGAAGGCAATCTTGATTATGATCATAACGGCGGTGCTTTTGATATGCACGGCTGGCGGCGTGAACTACGGTAAAGAGCGACCGGTCTCCATTACGGTGGGCTCCGAGCAGGAACAACCCGCCATAGACGGACATATTGTGGCATGGTCCGACAACCGAAGCGGAAACTACGACATCTTCATGTACGATCTGGAAACGGGGCTTGAGAGATGGATATGCATCAATCCCTTCTTCCAAATCAATCCGGCGGTCTCCGGCGAGCGCATCGTCTGGCAGGACATGCGCAACGGAACGGGGGACGTCTACATGTACGACGTGATCAACCGCACCGAATCTTCCGTCGTCGCAACCGCAGGAAACCAGACCCAGCCCGATATTAGCGGGGATCGCGTGGTCTGGTCGGACGATCGCGACGGCGTCTATAAGATTCATCTCTATGACCTGATAACCAAGAACGAGCAGACCTTGCCTTCCGGAAAGGGTGAAGAGATCGAGCCCAAGATCGACGGCAATAGGGTCGTGTGGATGGACAAGCGCGCAGGGGATTTCGACATCTACCTGTATGACATCTCCTCCGGCAAAGATTCGGCTCTTGCCACAGGCCCCGGTGATCAGTCTTTTCCGTCCGTCGGCGGCAATATCGTAGCCTGGGCCGACAATCGCACGGGCGAGCCTGACATAGCCTTCATGGATGTTGCTGCTCAGAAAACGACAACGCTTACCAGGCCGGGCAAGCAGACCGATCCGCAAGTCTTTGGCGATTACATTGCTTACATGAATAACGGCACGGATGTAAACCTCTATGACATCAAGACACAGGCGGATTTCGCGTTGGCTCCCGGGTCCATTAAAATGGAACCGGCTATCGGCGATCGCGGCGTCGTCTGGACGGACTACCGCAGAGATGTGAAAGACCCGGATATCCAGATGTACGACTTCAAGATCCTGGCTGATGTATCGGTGACCGGCGGGTCTTTCAACCACACCAATCCGTCTATTTCCGGGGACAACATAGTCTGGACCGACAACCGCAACGGCTTCTACAATGTTTACCTGTACAATTCCAGCACGGAAAAAGAGACAACTATTACCAACGACAAATTTGACCACAGCAGCGCGGACATCAGCGGAAACAATGTGATCTGGACGGACAAGAGCAAGGGCAATCTGAACATATTCCTCTATGACCTGTCCACGGGAAAGAGCAAGCAAGTCACCACCGATGCCTCTGATCACCGTTATGGAATGGTGGATGGGAACAACATCATCTGGATCGACAAACGCTCAGGCGGCGAGCAGATTTACCTGTATGATATCGCAACGGGAAAAGAGAGACAGATCACAACTCCTAAGTCTTTGAAGCTCTCGCCGGTGATCAATGGCGACAAAATCGTCTGGATCGATTCCCGGAGCGGCGACGACAAGTGGGACGTCTATCTCTACAACTTGACCACTGGAAAGGAGACTGCCATTTGCACCAACTCCGCTCGGCAGGCTCAGCCCTGGATTTGGGGAAATACCGTGGTTTGGGCGGACGGACGAAACAAGAACTGGGATATTTACACCTACGATCTCACCACCAATATCGAAAAGCCGGTCGTGACCGATTCTGCGAACCAGGGTTACCCGATGGTCTGTGGAGACTATGTGGCCTGGCTGGATGTGCGGGAAGGTGATTCCGACATTTATCTCTATGACCTCAAGAAGGGCGTAGAAGTGCCGATATCCACTCTGCCGGTGCAACAGACACCCAATGACGGCAAAGGCGATCCCGATCAGGTTAAGCCCTACCTCAGCTCCAAGATTATAAGCGGCAACAGGATCGTTTGGATGGACAGCATCGACGGATACGCCCAGATCAAGATGAGGTACATCAACTCCGATCCGCTGCTTCTCTTGAATGCAGACTTCCCGAGCACCAACAGCAGCCTTGAGGTTTGGTCCGACAACCGGGGCGGAAACTGGAATATTTACGGATTTGACTTCTTCACCAGATCCGAGAAGCCCATCGCGCGAGGAGATTGGGATATGCTCTATCCGAGAGTCTCCGGAGATAAAGTGGTCTGGTCAGACTACCGAAACGGCGACTCGGAC
>JAJRAT010000146.1 GCA_028682845.1 Methanothrix sp.
CGAGAGGAAGAGATTACGGCGGCCCTGGGAAGGGCTGTTGAAGAGGCGCTGCGGGTACAGGCAAAAGAGGAGATCGAGCCGGAGCATATTCCCGGCAGAGAGTTCACGCCGCCCAAAGCGACGATCACTCCCAGCCACGAACAGAGGACCCTGCCCCTAGAAATCGGAAACGAGGCAGAGTGTTCAGTCTCTTGTGCAGTCTCCGTCCCTCCGGTCATTGAAAGCGCGGCGCATGGCGAGGCTCGAAATGTCAGAATCGTGGGCCAGATCCTGGATCTCTACATCGTGGCCGAGAGCGAGCAGGGGCTGGTTTTGGTCGATCAGCACGCTGCAGCGGAGCGAATTCGGTTTGAGCACTTGATGGAGTTGTATCGCCACAAAAATATCAAGCAGGAGCTGGCGGTCCCCATCGCCCTGGAATTGTCGCCGAGCGAGCTGATCATGATGGAGTCCTGGAAAGAGACGCTCTCGGACATCGGCTTTGACATTGCGCCCTTCGGAGGAAATACCGTCAGCGTCCGGTCCGTTCCTTCCCTGGGCCGGCGGCTGGAAAGCCCCGATGCCGTGCATGATATCTTGCGGGACCTGTTCTCTCGCGGAAAGGTGTCGCCGGCCTCGACGAGTCGGGAGGATATCCTCAAGCTGCTGTCCTGCAAAGGCTCCATCAAATCGGGAAAGAAGCTCACCATGACGGAGATGCAAAAAATTCTGGATGACCTTTACCGGTGCAAAAACCCGCTCACCTGCCCCCACGGAAGGCCGGTGATGATCTTCATGGACCGGGGCCATCTGGAGCGGCTCTTCGCCAGGAGATGAAGGATATAACTTTTCTAGGGGCAGTGCCTTTTAGCCCGTCATGGATCTGGAAGGGTTTGCCAAGAGAGGCCTGAAGAGAAATGACGATGCGATCGAGTCCAAACTCATCGCCCTCATCCGAGAGGTAAAGGAGATTCCCGAGAGCCGGGCAAAGACTCTCGCTCAAGCGGTTTTGGAAGAGGCGAAAGCGACGCTTCACCCCAGAGGCGACGTCTTCCGGCTGGAGGAAGTGGGTGTGAGCATGGGCGACTACGGCGTCGGATCGCGCGGCTCCGGGGACTTTTACACTCACACCAAGATCGCCGAGGTCATAGGCCGCACCGATGCCGTGGTTGACTCCCGCCAGCTCGATGATTCAGGCGTGGTGAAGGCCGAGGGAGATTACGTCGTCGTCACTGTGGACGGTATGCACTCCCGGCTCAGCGACTATCCGTTTTTAGCGGGATTCCATGTCACCCGCGCCGCCCTGCGCGACATTTACGTCATGGGAGCCAAGCCCGTGGCCCTGCTCTCGGACATTCACCTGGCCGATGACGGGGATGTGGCCAAGCTCTTCGACCACATCGCAGGCATCGCCACCGTCTCGGAATTGATTCACGTTCCGCTCATCACCGGCAGCACGCTGCGCATCGGCGGAGACATGGTCATCGGCGACCGGCTCACAGGCTGCGTGGGCGCTGTGGGCGTCTCCCGCAAGATTACTCCCCGAAAAGATGCCGAGCCCGGCGACGTGATCATGATGACGGAGGGAGCCGGCGGCGGAACCATCTGCGCTGCGGCCCTCTACTACGGGATGCACGAGGTGGTGGACGAGACGCTCAACATCAAATTCCTGGAAGCGAGCGAGGCTCTGCTAAAAGAGGACCTGACCATCCATGCCATGACCGATGTCACCAACGGCGGCATTCGCGGCGACGCCAAGGAGATCTCGCACACTGCCGGAGTGAAGCTGGTCTTCGAGGAAGAAAAGATGCGCGATCTGGTCAATCCCCGCGTTCAGCAGATGCTGGAGACGCTGAAGATCGACTACCTGGGTGTTTCCATCGATGCACTGCTCATCATCGCGCCGCCCGCTGAGGCGCAAAAGATCGCCGGGACCATTCGAGGTGCGGGCGTGGCTGTGAACGAGATCGGGCGTGTGGAGGAAGGCAAAGACGCCAGGCTGATAGTGAATGGACGCGAGACGGATTTTGAGCCCAGGTTCAGGGAAGCGGCCTACACGCCCATCAAGAAGGCCATCGGCCAGGACGCGCATAGGAACGTGGCGGAGATGACGGGGCTGGTGGACAGGGCAGCTAGGGATGCTGTAGAGAAGAAGAGGAGATTTGTGGAGAGAATTAAAAATAATTAATCTAAATTTTTACAAAGTTATTTATTTTCACTAGCTTTACGCATTGTAGTAATAATAGTAAAAATTTTATTTACATAAATAAACTATTTATATCATAACATCCAACATTTATGTCAAGGGAGTAAATAAGGGAGAAGATAACAATGAAGGAATCTTTCGTAATGAGATTTGACGAAAAGGATATCGAAGTGGTTGAGACTCTGAAGAGCCTGGGAGTTCCGAGGAAGGTATCCAACATGATCGCCTACCTCGCCAGCGGAACCGAAGCCACCTCCCGCGAGATTGAGAGAGGGTCCGATCTGCGCCAGCCCGAGGTGAGCATCGCCTTGCGAACTTTGCGCAAGAACAATTGGGTCGAGGAGAAGATGGGCAGGAGCGACGGCACAGGAAGGCCCATGAAGGTCTACCGGCTCAAGACGCCCATCGAGGACATCCTGCAATATTACGAGCAAGAGAAGGTGAATGAGGCCAACCAGGCCATGCAGTCAATTCAAAAGCTGAAAGTCCTTCTTTCCGAGCCGGAATCCAGTTGAGGGCAAGAAGAAACATAAAAAAAAAAGAAAACGCTAAACCTGGCCGTCCGGGCAAGAGGTGCCAGTTTGAATTAATCCGTCAACCCGCCCGAGAGGAGCAAATTGCGCCGGGGTATTGAGTTAAGAGTATAGATTCAGGGCATTGAGTTGAGAGTATCGATTCAGAAAATCGAACCAAGAGCATCAAGCTGAGATTTCAAGCATAGTGCGATCTCTCAGCAGTTCTTGGAGCCGGAATGATCCTGCAAGAGTCTCGCAGCCGGACTTATGCGCAGGATCCATCCGGTCAGGATGAGATCCATCTGGTTAGGATGATTAGAATGATCAGAATGATCATGAAATAGTCATCCTGCCCCGGGGTTCCAGTGAGAATAATTTTCACAAGAACAACTCGGCCCGGACTGCAAGCATTTTCCTCCCTTTTTTTCATCATCTACTTATTTTCAGTTCTGAATACAGATGCCCAAACCGATTCTGTGTACGATCATTAGTGCAGAATTATTTTTCCGGATCAACTCTTCGAAAAATATTCTCACGATTAGGATATATAGAAGAAAGGTGCAATAATAATATACGATAAAGCATGGGTGCAGACAGATCATTTGTTCGAGATGAAAATTGGCCCGGCAGGAAGCGCCAAGCAATTTAAATGGTCTTTAATGATATTAGTGTGGGCATTGATTCATTCGGATGACGGGATTTAATCTAAATTTATATAATCAAGACGAGGGTAGTGGTTCATTGACAGTTATCGAAGAAGTGATTCATAGGGCATATCTCAACAAGCTGGTGGGCGAAGACGGTCTGCGAATAGTCGAATGCATACCCGGAGAGGAGATCACTGATGAGCGGCTGGCGGAGTTGACCGGCATCAGCCTCAATACAGTAAGGCGGACGTTATATCTTCTCTACGAGCACAGATTGGCAATTTACCGCCGCAAGCGAGACCCGGATTCGGGATGGCTCACTTATCTGTGGCAACTGTGTCCCGAAAACTTCGACAAAGCCCTGGAGTCGGAGGCCAAGAGGCTGCTGCGCAAATTGGATGATCGCCTGACCTATGAGAAGGACAACATCTTCTATGCCTGCACGGAAGGCTGTGCCCGCTTCAAATTCGATGAGGCAAGCGAGGCCAATTTCATCTGCCCCTTCTGTCAGGGCAGCCTGGAGTATATGGAGAATGCCAAGGTCGTCGAAACCATCGAAAAGCAGATGGCGGAACTCAAGGCCTGCCTGTAAATGCGCATTTGCAGGTGCCTTGCCACCAATTTGCCCAAATCTGCAAGAGCCCAAATATTCGGACATGGCAGGTTTTGAGGCTTTGATGCAAATGAACGTGGCTCAAAGCTTCAAGATCTGAATTCACTGATTATAAATTTTATCATCGGTCATTGCAGGCACGACCCGCCGACGCTATAGGTTTTCAAGATTGTTGTCAAGAACGGCTGTCCACCACCAGCGGGCCATGTCCATGAGGTCGCGGCTGAACATGCCGGAAAGCCTGTACTCGCCACCTTTGTTGGAAATCAGGCCCGCTCCGAGCAGCTTATTTCTCATGGCATAAAAAGCGGAACGGCTAACGTCCAGCTCCTCCAGAAGAGCCTTCCATTCATGGGTCTTCATGGGATCTCCGCTCCTTTGCCGCTCTTCCACCATATTTAGAAATTTGCGACCGCGCATGGCCGTCGCTTCCTCCTGAAAGAGGCGCAGCATCAGCTCATAATAAGGATCGCGAGAGCGGCTGATGGCAAACTCCGATTTGGAGCGAATCTTCAGTGTGGTAGCAGTTCGTGGAGCTTTTTTAACATTAGTCATAGGGTCGCCAGTACCGCCCTGGCTATATCTGCATACTCATCCCTTAAAACATAAGTCTTAGGAGTGCGATACGACTTTTTATTTACATGCAAAATTCCTAAAGAAGAGCATATATAGCCGATCATGGAAGCGATCGTCTTCCTGGACACATTGAACCGTGAGCTGACGCATTCATGAAGCGAGGCTACCGTAAATTCTCGAGCCTCAACTATCGACTCAAGGACGAATCGCCTCAGACCATCTGAGTCCAGATTGAGGAACCTGATCATTCGGCTCAATATCTCGGACCGTTGTGGTTTCATCACATCCTCCCAAACTACCCCCAATATATTTACTAATTGTTTGTTAATATGTATAATATAAACCTTGCTATTTGAGCCTTCTCCGACCCACGGCTTTGCTCGAACCTTTGCTCGAACCCTTGCGAGCACCGCCATGAGTTTATGCTTGCATTGCGGACAGCCATGTGAAACAGAGATCCTGATGATAAAGAGGTTGCGGTTCAATGAGTGCAGAGCCTGAAAACTGGAAAGAGGCAGCGGAAAGCCTCTATGCCGGAGGCGACTTTGAGGGCGCTCTGGCAGCCTGGGAAAAGGCCGAGGAGGCCGGGCCATTGGATGCCGCCTCATGGCAAAGAAGAGGCATCGCCCTTCGCAAGATGGGGCAAAACGAAGGCGCAGCCCGTGCTCTGGAGAAGGCCGTGGCCCTTGACGCCAGGAATGCCGATGCCTGGAGAAACCTGGCCCTGGCCCAGAATCAACTGGATCGGAATGACGATGCCGTCAAGTCCGCGGAGAAGGCCATTGCCCTCGATCCCGCCAATGCCCGAACCTGGATCGTGAGAGGCTTTGCCCTGCACCGATTGGGCCGCTACGAGGAAGCCGTGGCAAGCTACGCCAGGGCCATCGAGCTGAATCCTCTCGGTTCGGATGGAAGGCGGGCCTGGAACAACCGGGGCGCGGCCCTCGATAATCTGCAAAGGCACGAAGAGGCCATCGAGAGCTACGAGGAGGCGATATTGATCGATCCCTTCGATATCTATGCCTGGAACAACAAAGGCGTGGCTCTGGGAATCCTGGGACGGCACGAGGAGGCGGTGAGCTGCTTTCAAAAGGCGATTCGGATCGAGCCGGAATATGCCACGGCCTGGAAAAATCTCGGCGTCGCCCGGAAAGCCCTGCGCCAAGAGGATAAATCATCGGAGGCCCTGAAGAGAGCAAAGGAGCTGGGGCTCGATTAGGCGAGTCAGGTTGGAGCAAGCCTTCCGCCCAAAAGGCAAAATCTGCTATCCGGGCACGATCAAAAAATTCATTAAATATATGCACTAGAATAATAAGCAAGAAGCCCCTAGGTGGTAACATGAATGGAGGACTTCTTGCCCAAGTAGTGCCCACAGCAAGGGCAGACAAGTCTGCAACGCCTCGACATATCAATTTAGTTGAGAGTATTTGTGAGAAGATCATATGATATATGCTGATATGCCGATCTCTCAGACAATTTTCTCAGATGATCTTGGTGATTTCGTTGACTCTTTTCGATTTTTTAGATGCTTTTCGATTTTTTGGGCAATTTCTGACGATTTTCTCAGGTGATCATCCATACGATCTCTTGGACTGTGATCCGTGTTCTTCGATAGTTATTGCACGAATAGCGGAACTAGCTGGAACCTGGCAACATCCACTAATCCCTTATCCGTCAGCTTCAGCTCCGGGATCACGGGCAGGCAGAGAAACGATAGCGTCATAAACGGATTTTTGATTGCGCATCCCAATCTTCGAGCCGCATCAATGCAGTCGTCGATTCCCTTCGCAACGTCTCGCATATGCATCTCCGAGAGCAGGCCCGCTACAGGCAATGGAAGGCTTGATTTGACTGTGCCGTTTTGCACTACCACCAGACCGCCTCCCATCCGGACAACCGCCAAGACCGCCGTAT
Organism: Methanothrix sp.; assembly: GCA_028682845.1. Classification (GTDB taxonomy): domain Archaea; phylum Halobacteriota; class Methanosarcinia; order Methanotrichales; family Methanotrichaceae; genus Methanothrix. The sequence continues at coordinate 6,451 of JAJRAT010000146.1, forward strand.
GCATATCATCATCCGTCACACCCACGACGGCAATGTTATGGGAGTCATGGGCAACGGACGTGGCCAGAGCGCCGCTGCATAGGCCGAAGCCCTGCACCAGGCCCAAACCTACATTTCCCGTGGCCTTGTGCCTTTCCACCACGGCCAATTTCAGTATGTCCTGCTTGGTGTCGGAAACTACATTGCCGTTGTCGATCTTGGGACTGCAATGCAGCGATTTTGTGATGATCTGGTCCGGGATGATGCAAATAGTCCTGGCTGCGCCCTTCTCTGCCCTGATCTCGAAGGATTTCGGGTTCAATTTTCCAATTCGCATTGACGTTTTCTTGGGAATCGGGAAGCTCTCCAGCCGGACGCAGATGTCGCCGGCCTCCGCCACCAGGATTCCGTCTTTGATCACCTTTTCTACGTGCGGTTTTTCCAGACTATCCAGCACAACAATATCGGCTCTGAAGCCCGTTGCAATGGCCCCAAGATCTCGCAGCCCGAAATATTGAGCTGCATTGAGGCTTGCGATCTGCAGGGCCAGGATGGGATCGAGCCCCCGTTCGATGGACGTTTTAACCATATTGTCGATGTGCCCATCTCTCAGGATATCCGCAGGATGGCGATCGTCCGAGACAAAGAGGAATTGGCGGGCATTTTTGGGCGTGACCAGCGGCAATAGCTCCCTCAAGCTCTTGGCAGCGCTGCCTTCCCGAATCATGATGTACATTCCCTGGCGCAGTTTCTCTCTTGCTTCATTGACACCCGCACATTCATGATCGGACCGTATCCCGGCTGCAATGTAGGCCGCAAGGTCTCTTCCGGTCAGACTTGGCGAATGGCCGTCGATGCGTTTTGGCCCGGCAAGTCGGATCTTCTTCAGAACCTCGGGATCGCGGAAAATGACTCCCGGATAATTCATGACCTCAGCCAGACCCAAAACTCTGACATCATCCATCAGCTCAGACAATGCTTCGGCGTCCAGGCTCGCCCCGGAAGTCTCCATGCTCGTAGCGGGAACGCAGGAGGGAAGCATGGCGAAGACGTTTAGCGGAACATTTCTTGAAGATTCGAGCATGTAGCGGATGCCGTCCATGCCCCAGACATTGGCGATCTCATGGGGATCGATAACAACTGATGTAGTGCCCTTGGGAACGACAGCTCTTGCATACTCCGGAACAGTGACCATGGCGCTCTCGATATGAACATGGGCGTCGATGAATCCCGGTGCCAGAATCTTGCCCTCCAGGTTGATGACCGACCCGGCACTCTCACAGTCAAAGCCGGCTATTCGGCCTTTGTGCACGGCGACATCTGCCCTATGCACTTCGCCGGAGAGCAGATTGGCGACGCTCGCGCCCTCGATCAGCAGGTCAACCTCCAGCTCGCCGCGGGCGGCTGCAATCATCTCTTCCAGTGTGGCCTGTGGAATTGTCATCTGCAACAACGTCCTCATCAATTCCTATTTAGCTTATCTCACCGAGATGTCGGCCTATCCCACCGATCAGACGTGCCGGAAGTTCTGATTTCGTGAACAATTGGCCGTCTGCCCGAAAATATTTGCCGCATTACTATCTTGTGCGCGTATAAAATTGCGTTCAATGTCGGATAAACTTATATCACTTGGGTTAAAATAAAGACAAGGTGTGTGGGAAGTGAAGGATATTCTTCTCAAGGTAGCCAAAGCCTACCCCAATGACTCAGCCCGAGGCATCGCCAGGCTGGACCCCAATGCTCTGCTCACTCTCCGGCTCTCGCCCGGAGACATCATCGAGATCGAGGGAAAAAGGCTAACTGCCGCCAAGGTCTGGCGTGCCGACCGGCAGGACTGGTCCCAGGACTACATCAGGATTGACGGTTTCATCCGCCAGAATGCCGGTGTGGGAATCGGGGACCGGGTGAAGATTCGCAAGGCAAAATTTGCCGATGCCCAGCGAATAGTTCTGGCTCCGCCCTCCGGCTCGCACATGCATTACGGCGACGAGGCGGCAGACATGATCCGCCGCCAAACCCTGAAGCGGCCAGTGGTGGCCGGCGATATCCTCCCCATCATGAGTTCCGGCACCCATCCCTTCGTGGGCAGAATGGAGGCCGTTCCCCTGGTGGTCACGGAGACGCATCCCGATAATGTTGTGGTGATCTCTGAGCGAACCGAGATCGTGCTCCTGGAAAAACCTGCCAAGGGCGTCAGCTCCGTCAAGGCCACCGGCACCACCTATGAGAACGTCGGAGGCTTGCGAACCGAGGTGCAGCGGGTGCGAGAGATGATTGAATTGCCCATGAAGCACCCAGAGGTCTTCCAAAAACTCGGTATCGAGCCGCCCAAAGGCGTTCTGCTCTACGGGCCGCCGGGCACGGGCAAGACATTGATCGCCAAAGCAGTCGCCAACGAGAGCGGCGCTAACTTTTCTTCCCTTGCGGGCCCGGAGATCATGTCCAAGTATTACGGGGAAAGCGAGCAGCGGCTGCGAGAGATCTTTGATGAGGCTCAGAAGAATGCGCCATCTATCATTTTTATCGACGAGATCGACTCCATCGCACCCAAGCGCGGCGAGGTGACGGGCGAGGTGGAGCGGCGCGTCGTCGCTCAGTTGCTGGCCATGATGGACGGCCTCAAGGAGCGCGGCCAGGTGGTCGTGATCGGCGCGACCAACCGGGAAGACGCCATCGATCCGGCACTGCGCAGGCCGGGCAGATTCGACCGGGAGATTGAGATCGGAGTTCCCGACCGAGCAGGCAGAGTGGAGATTTTGCAGATCCACATGCACAGCATGCCCATCGCCGAGGATGTCAATGTGGAGAGCCTGGCGGACAGGACGCACGGCTTTGTGGGCGCGGACGTGAATGCGCTGTGCAAAGAAGCCGCCATGCGGGCACTGCGCCGCTACCTGCCGGACATGACCTCGGAGGATGCCATCCCGAAAGAGATCATTGAGAATATGATGGTAACAGGCGACGACTTCGAGGATGCTCTCAAGGAGATTGAGCCTTCCGCCATGCGAGAGGTTTTGGTGGAGGTGCCGCATGTGCAGTGGAGCGACCTGGGTGGCCTCGGGATGCTGAAGCAGGAGCTGATCGAGGCTATCGAGTGGCCCATCAAGAGGCCGGAGAAGTTCAGGCAGATGGGCATCCGGCCACCGAAAGGCGTCCTGCTCTACGGGCCGCCGGGCACGGGCAAGACCATGATCGCCCAGGCGGTGGCCAACGAGACCAACGCCAACTTCATCAGCGTGCGTGGGCCGCAGATGCTCTCCAAGTGGGTGGGCGAGTCCGAGAAGGCCATACGCGAGATCTTCCGCAAAGCCAGGCAGGTGTCTCCCGCCATCATATTCTTCGACGAGCTGGACTCCATCGCGCCCATGCGGGGCATGGATGACGGCAGTCATGTGATGGAGCGAGTGGTAAACCAGCTTCTTGCAGAGATGGACGGCCTGGAGGCCCTCAAAGACGTAGTAGTGATAGCCGCAACCAACCGACCGGATATCCTGGACCCGGCGCTCCTGCGCTCGGGCCGGTTCGATCGCTTGCTCCTGGTCGGTGCGCCGGACAAATTGGGGCGGCATGAGATCCTCAAGATTCATACTGCAAAGATGCCGAACGGCGAGGACGTAAATTTGGAGGAATTAGCGGAGCTGACCGAGGGCTACGTGGGCTCGGACCTGGACTCGCTCTGCCGCGAGGCGGCCATGCTCGCCATGCGCGAGGATGGAGAGAAGGTGGACATGGATCACTACCGGGAAGCCCTGAAGAAGGTGAGGCCGAGCGTGGAAGAGAACATGGTCAGCTACTACGAGCGCATCAGCGAGAGGTTCAAGGGCGGAATGAAGATCGAGCCCGCCTCGCTCATCGGATACAGATAAAAGATAGGCATTAAGAAAGGAATTAGAAAGGCATTCGATATTTTTGAAAATTCAAAAATCGATCGCAAGAAGGTGTAAGGGGAATGGGAAAGGTGTTTGCAGGGACGATCGCTCGAAAAGAGATCGTGAACATCGACGGCACGGTGCTGGGGGAGCTGGAGAACGTGCGCTTTGAGGTCCAGACGGGCAAGCTGGAGGATCTGGTGGTGAAGCCCGACTCGGAGCTGAACCGCATGAAGTACCGGGAGGACGGCAAGTTCGTGCTCATTCCGTTCAGCTCCGTCGTGGCCGTCAAGGATTATGTCGTGGTTGACGAGAGCCGGGCGATCAAGAAGGGAGAATAAGCTTCCATCTCCCTGATCACATCTTCCCAAATCAAAAGCCTTCTTCCTGCGCCTCACATCCCGCTGGGTGCGACCTGCAAAACTTGGTCCTTTTCCAGATAACGATTTTCTGTCTCGGACTTTGGATGAGCC
>JAJRAT010000201.1 GCA_028682845.1 Methanothrix sp.
AATAAAATTACCGTGCCGGGATCGCGGCACTGTTTCAGGCGAATGGATGCTTCGATGTATCCTTCTTGGCCAGGATGGCCTTGACCGTGGGCGTTCGTGCCACAGCGCGCTCGATGGCGAGTTTTGTCGCTTGATAGTTATAATCGTAGATCTTCTTCTTGTCCGACGCGTCCCACTCGATGAACACGGACACAATCAGGAACAGATCGTCCGCGTTCTCTTCGGGCAGCGTCCCTGCGGCAACGCAGTCCATGACCGCCTTGGCCACAGCCGCTTGCGCCGGGCCGAACATGAGGATGGCCTGGCTGGCCTTCTTGATGGTGACCTTGTTCACCAGCAGTGTGTACGGCTTTGCGGGCAAATTGGGCTCCAGGACGGCCAGCAAGGGCGTGTGCCCCTGAGCCGGCGAGGCCAGAGCATTCATAAATGCCTGCTCCACACTGCTTCCTTTGCGCCCTATCACAAGATCGATATGGGCAATCTCAGGCCCTTCCCCCACCAACGCTTCACCAAGAAGCGTATCCTCAAAAGTATGACCCATACTCTCTCTTCTGTATTTTTCATATAAAATTGTACGCCTATAATTTGAAGTAGAAGACTTCCCAGGCCAAAAAATATATCATCATTACAAGATCCTCATGAGCCAATGCGAATACTGGTAGTCAACAACTACGGACAGTTCAATCACCTCATCCGGAGAGCCATCCGGGACAGGGTGGAAACGGACCTCATATCCAACGAGACCGCGCCGGAAGAGATCGATGCCGACGGCCTGATCCTGGGCGGCGGGCCGACGCTGGATCGCGCCGGGCGCTGCGCAGACTATCTGAAGACTCTGGAGATCCCCATCCTTGGCGTCTGCCTGGGCTTGCAGCTCATGGGAACGACCTTCGGCGGCAAAGTCGCGCCGGGAACCATCGGCGGCTACGCAGAGGTGGATGTCGAGGTCATCAAAGAAAACGACATCCTGAAGGGCCTGCCGCCCAAGTTCAAGACCTGGGCGTCTCACATGGATCAGGTGGTGGAATTGCCCGATCGGTTCGAGGTTTTGGCCAGGTCCGGCGTCTGCGAGATCGAGGCCATGAAGCATCTGACCCGGCCCCTCTACGGCGTGCAGTGGCATCCCGAGGTCGTTCACACCGAGTACGGGCAGGAGCTTTTAGATAATTTCATCGCCATTTGCAGGAGATGAGCCGGGAAGGTCAGAGGGCGGAGCAGATCAGGCAGCTTTACGCCGACCTTCGGGCGGCTGAAGGGCTTTCGGCGGATGTGCTCTCCCGGCGGATCCAGGAGATCGGTTTTAGATGCCTGCGCTGCGGTGAGTGCTGCACGGGAGAGGACAACAGTGTGGTCGTCTTCCCTTTTGAAGTCCGCCGCATTCTGGCAGCCGCGGGCCTGCAATGGCTGGAGGCGGTCGAGCCGCCAAAAGAGGGCGAGTGGGACCGCAACGGCTGCTTTCACACCCTGGAGTGGCGGCTGAAGAAAGAGGGCGCTTCCTGCAAATTCTATTCAAGATCCGTGTGCGGGATGAAGGGAGATGGGGTCTGCCGGATCTACGGATCAAGGCCGCTCATCTGCAGCACCTACCCGTTTTATCTGGACCGGGGAGTCCTGCATTTCTCGGAGTGCCGGGGCCTCGGCGGCGAGGTCGAGCCCGACACGGCGAAAAAAATGGCAGAGCGGCTTATTTTGCGCCAAGTCACTGAGATCCGGGAGGCTATCGCCCTGCTGGAAAAATATGAGGATTTCGAGCGGGGCGAGGCGGGAGAGGACGGCAGGTGCATTGTGCACGACAGCGAAGGAGAGCACTGCCTCCCATCCCGATCATAAACCCCAGGATACCAAACCTAAGATACTAAAGTGACCCGGAATGAATAGGGTGTCTCATAGTTGCTGTTCCCATGCAGATCCATGACCCCTATGTAGTACGTACCGGGTGCATCTGCATTTGCTCTGACGGTGACCTTTTGTCCGGGTGTGGTGGTTTGCTCGTCGGCCAGCCAGCTATTCGCCTCGTTAATGACCACTATCCTCGTTTCCATTTCCGCAGGCAAGTCTTCCAGGATCACTTCCAATGTCCCTGGAGTCGGAACGTCTACCCTATAATAAAATCCAGGTGCATTGTCCGTTATCGTCTGATCCAGTTCTATCGGCTTGGCATCGCTTGGAACGGATGCAGACCCGCACAAGGCCAGCATCAATAAGCTCAGCCCGACAATCATCCAGGCATATCTCATAACCCAACGCCTCCAATTTATTCTATAAGTATTAATCAATAACTTCTTTGCTTATAAATGTTGGTAAAGGCAGGGCGATGGCCTGATTGCTATCGATAAAAATCTATCTTTAAAAAAAATCAAAGCCGAGCGCTGCCTCACTGCACCGCGCTCTTGACCTCATCCACAATCTTGTCGATGATGCTCTTCTCCTTCTCGCTCGGTGCCCGCTTCTTCTCGCCGAACTCTGCCGCCAGAGCTTCCATGAGCTGCTTTTGCCGGTCCGTGAGCGCCGCCGGAGTCTTGACCCGCACCCGCACATGCAGGTCGCCGGAACCAAGGCCCTGCATCCGCGGCATGCCTTTTCCCCTCAGCCGGAAGACGGAGCCGGTCTGAGTGCCCGCCGGAACCTTGATCTTGGCTCTGCCGCTAAGCGTCGGCACTTCCACATCCGCTCCGAGAGCTGCCTGAGTGATGCTGATGGGTGCCTCCAGGAAAAGGTCGCTGTCCTGGCGCTGGAACTGGGGGTGGGGCATAACATTGAGAACCACGTAAAGGTCGCCGCTCTCTCCGCTCGGGCCCGCTGCGTCTCCCTGGCCCCGCAGCTTGAGGTGCTGCCCGTCCTCTACACCCTGCGGTATCTTGATGTTGATCTTGCGGTTCTTGCGCACCCGCCCGGTGCCGCTGCACTCCGAGCAGGGGTTGGTGATGATCTGGCCTCTTCCGCCGCATTTGCCGCAGGCGGCTGAGGTGACGATCTGGCCGAATGGAGTATTCTGGGCCCGCGTCACCTGGCCGGTTCCCCGGCAGGCGCTGCAGACGGTGGGCTTTGTGCCCGGCTTTGAGCCGGACCCGGAGCAGGTGGGGCAGGTCTCGGTCCTGGGGACGTCGATTGTCATCTCCAGGCCCGTGGCCGCCTGCTCCAGCGTCAGGTTCACGTCATAGCGAAGATCGCGGCCCCGTGCCGGTCCGCGGCCCCTGCCGCCACCGAAGAACATGTCGAAGATGCCGTCTCCGCCGCTGCCGCCCCCAAAGCCGAAGCCGCGCAGCAGGTCTTCGAAGTTCACGCCCTTGAAGAGGTCTTCCTGGGAGTACTGGCCGTTGATTCCGGCATGGCCGAACTGGTCGTACTTCTGGCGTTTCTCCGTGTCGGAGAGGACTGCGTACGCCTCGGATAGCTCCTTGAAGCGCTCCTCGGCATCGGGCGCGTCAGATTTGTCCGGATGATATTTCATGGCGAGCTTTCGATAGGCGCTTTTGATGTCCTTCTCGCTCGCATCCTTGGCTATCCCAAGTACCTCGTAGTAGTCCTTCTTCTCCGCCATGCGCTATCCAGTTCCTTCTTTTCGGTCTCTCGTCATTTTCCGGTTCGTCTTCGTCGCAATTGGTCGAGGCTTACTTCTTATCGTTCACTACCTCGTAGTCCGCATCCACCGTCGGGCCGGATTGACCGGACGACTGATCTTGCTGTGAACCCGAACTCTGCTGGCTTTGTGAAGATTGCTGCTGAGCCTGTTGCTCCTGTGCTGCTTTCTGGTACATGGCGCTGGACAGCTCGTAAATTGAATTTTGCAGCTCTTCCGTCTTGGCTTTGATCTCGGCGATCTCGCCGCCGGTTTGGGCGTTCTTCAGGTCGGCGATGGCCTTCTCGATCTTTTCCTTCTGCTCCTTGGTGGCCACGTCGCCCGCCTCTTTGAGCATCTTTTCCGAGGCATAGAGCAGCGAGTCGGCAGCGTTGCGAACCTCGATCTCTTCCTTCCTCTTCAGGTCGTCGGCGGCAAAGCGTTCCGCGTCCTTGATCTTGGAGTTGATCTCATCCTGGCTGAGCTTATGCGGAGCGGTGATGGTGATCCTCTGCTCCTTCTTGGTGGCCAGATCCTTGGCGGAGACATGGATGATGCCGTTGGCATCGATATCGAAAGTAACCTCGATCTGGGGAATGCCGCGGGGGGCGGGCGGAATGCCTACCAGCGTAAACCTGCCAAGCGTTACGTTGTCCTTGGACATGGGCCGCTCGCCCTGCAGAACGTTGACCTCGACGCTGGTCTGATTGTCTGCGGCTGTGGTGAACACCTGGCTCTTGCGAGTGGGAATGGTGGTATTCCTCTCGATCAGCCTGGTGGTAACGCCGCCCAATGTTTCAATTCCCAAGGAAAGAGGCGTGACATCCAGCAGCAGCAGGTCCTTTACCTCGCCGCCCAGGACACCGGCCTGAATGGCAGCGCCCATTGCCACACACTCCATGGGGTCCACACCGCGCTCGATCTCCTTGCCCATGAAGCTCTTCACAAACTCCTGCACTATGGGCATCCTGGTCGGGCCGCCCACCAGAATGATCTTGCCAACATCCGCCTTCTCCAGCTTTGAGTCTTTCAGGGCCTGAATCATGGGGCCGTGGCAGCGCTGCAAGACATCGTTGATCAGCTCCTCCAGCTTGGCGCGCGTCAGGGTCATGCTCAGGTGCTTGGGACCGCTGGCGTCAGCGGTGATGTAAGGCAGGTTGAGGTTGGTCTGAACGACCGATGACAGCTCAATCTTGGCAACCTCCACGGCTTCCCGCAGGCGCTGCATGGCCATGGTGTCACGGCGCAGATCAATGCCCGACTCCTGCTTGAACTTCTCCAGCACGAACTCCATGAGCCGCTCATCCATATCACGACCACCGAGCTGCGTGTCGCCTGATGTGGAAAGCACCTCGAAGACGCCTTCTCCGATCTCCATGATGGTGACATCCAGTGTGCCGCCGCCAAGATCGAAGACCATGATCTTGTGCTCGCCCACCTTGTCCAGGCCGAAGGCGAGAGCCGCTGCCGTCGGTTCATTGATGATTCTGACAACCTCGAGGCCGGCGATGGTTCCGGCATCTTTTGTAGCCTGCCTCTGATTGTCGTTGAAGTAAGCGGGAACAGTTATCACTGCTTTGTCCACTGTGTCGGCCAGATATGTCTCGGCATCCGTCTTGATCTTGCGCAAAATTTGTGCGGATACCTCTTCGGGAGTGTACTCTTTTCCGTAAACCCTGACTTTGTAATCCGTGCCCATCTTCCGCTTGATGCCGGTGATGGTTCCTTCCGGATTGGTGACCGACTGTCTCTTGGCAGGCTCGCCTACCAATACCTGTCCCTCTTTGGTGTAAGCTATGTAAGAGGGGAATGCCTTTCCACCGAGGCTTGTTCCTTCTGCACTGGGAATAATTGTGGGACGACCACCAACAAGAACTGCTGCTGCTGAGTTGCTGGTTCCGAGGTCAATGCCGATAATCTTTGACAAGATCTCATCTCCTGAAATTGAAAGTTATCAATACTTCGTAAATATTTATACTTATCATCATCGCTTTGCCACTGCCACTTTGCTGAAGCGAATCACATGGGAATTTAAGAGATATCCCTTCTGAATCACTTCTGCCACGGTGTCCTCATTCAGCTCTTTCGATTTTACCTGGAACAGGGCTTCATGCCGGTAGGGATCGAACTTCTTGCCAACCTCATCCATGGGCACCAGGCCTTCCGTCTTCAGTATGTCGAGGAACTGCGAATAGAGCACCTTTGCACCCTCATCATGTTTCGCCGCCTGCTCCAGGCTGTCGAGAGCCGGCAGGAGCTTGCAGATGAGCTTCTCCGAGGCGTATTTTACATTTTCTTCTTTCTCCCGGGCCGATCTCTTGATCACGTTGTCAAGATCCGCCCGGCACCGCTTCAGCAGATCCAATCGCTCCTCTGCCAGGCTTTGAGCTTTCGAGAGCTGGGCCGACAGGTCATCAGGACTCATCTCTGTTTCTGCTCCCACAGGCCCCTGGCCTTCTTCAGATATCACATCTGCATCTTCAGCCATAAGCTTCACCGGTGTGTAGTATTTTTAGAAATTATTGGGAAGGATTTGGCCGGCAGAATCTGCCGGCGTCCCGAATTTTTAGTAGTGAGGCATCGGCATCTGCGGCATGGTGTAGTCATGCGGGCTTTGGCCGGGCTTCGGTGCCATCTCTTCCCTCTTGGCGGCGATGACGTCGTCGACACGAAGGACCATGGTGGCGGCCTCGGCTGCAGACTTGATGGCCTGAGTTTTTACCTTGAGCGGCTCAACGACGCCCATCGCCAGCATATCTGCGGGCTCGCCGGTATCGATGTTCAGCCCAAAGATTTTGCCCTGGCCGTGCTTGGCCCGCAGGCCCGCCAGAGAGTCCACGGGATCAAAGCCGGCATTGGTAGCCAGGATCGAGGGGATGGACTCGACCGCCTCGGCAAAGGCTCGAATGGCCAATTGCTCTCGCCCTTCCAGGGTGGAAGCAAACTGCCTCAGCTTCTCTGCCACGTGAATCTCGGGTGCCCCGCCGCCGGGAACGATCTTGCCGGAGCGGATGACGTCTAAAACCACATTGAGCGAATCATCCAGGGCGCGCTCCATCTCTTCCAGGAACTGCTCGGATACGCCGTGCAGGACAATGGAGACCGCCTTGGCCTTCTTGCAGCCTTCCACAAAGATCATCTGCTTGTCCTTGCCGACTTTGCGCTCCTCTACGATCTCGGCGGAGCCGAGGTCCTGGGGCATGACCTGCATAGCGTCCCCAACGAGCCTTGCGCCTGTGGCCAGGGCCAGCATCTTCAGATCCTCTCTCTTGACCCGGCGGACGGCCAGGATGCCCTTCTGGGATAGATAATTTTGCGCCGTGACGCCGATGCCCTTCTCGCAGAATATGACATTGGCTCCGGCTTTGACGACTGCATCCACCTGAGCCTTGATGATCTTCTCCTCGCCTTCCTTGAAGGATGAGAGATTCTTGGCTTCGGTGATGGTGATCTTGGCGTCAGTTTCCAGCTTCTTAAGCTCCAGGGTTCCTTCCAGGAGCAGGATCTTGGCGTCCTTGATCGTCTTCGGCATCTCCTGGCTTGTTCTCTCCTTCTCGACTACGATGCCGTAGTTGATGACCGAGTCCTCGATTCTGCCGCCCGGGATCTGGACCATCTTGACATAGTCATCGATGCCTTTTCCCGGCGAGCCGGAAACGGCCAGCGCTGCATCCACGGAGATCTGGGCCAGTTTGTCCATAGCGATCTCGATGCCCTTTCCTCGCATGGCGGTCTGGGCGATCTTCAAAAGCGTCTTCTGGTCGCCCGAGACGTCGATGGCCATCTCTTCCAGTACTTTCTGGGCCCTGGCCTGAGCCTGCTTGTATCCCGAAACTATGACTGTGGGATGAACGTTCTGATCGAGGAGTGCTTCCGCTTTCTCCAGCAGCTCTCCGGCGATGATCACGGCGGTGGTTGTGCCGTCTCCGATCTCGTCGTCCTGAGCCCTGGCCACCTCGACGATCGTCTTGGCCACAGGGTGTTCGATATCCATTTCACGCAGGATGGTAGCGCCGTCGTTGGTGATGGTGGCATCGCCGCTGCCGTCGATGAGCATCTTGTCCATTCCCTTTGGTCCAAGAGTGGCCCTTACAGCCTCGGCTACCGCCTTCGCCGCCATGATGTTCTTGCGCTGCGCATCCTTGCCTGTTTCCCGCTTGCTTCCTTCTTTAAGTATTATTATTGGTACGCCGCTCAGACCTGCCAAAACCAAGTCCTCCCCGACTTTTTTCTTACTACCAGTTTGAAGTTCTATATAAGACTTTCGCGCGATGGCAGCCCAAATTGGATGATTTATTTGTATGCGGCCTCACATATATATAGTCTATATAGGAAGAACTATATAGTCGCTGGGATCACAGGGCTGGATGCTGAATACAAATCAGATTGAGACAGGCAATCTTCACGCATCGAGCCGATGATTGGGACTGCAAATTGCAGCCGCCATTCCCGTGGTCTCCAGCATGGTCGGCATATATTCCGGCAATAATTCGTCCGGCGCTGCAACCGTCTCATCTGATAACCAGAAACCGGATAGCCAGAAACCAGAAAAACAGAACCCAGAAAACCAGATAGCCAGATAACCAACGAAAAAGGGATCTATGGTGACCTCTAAGATCATCTCTAATAATCTAAATCTATGGTATGGAGAAAAACATGCCCTCAAAAACATATCTATGGAGATTCCCGAAAAAAAGATTACTGCGCTCATCGGCCCGTCAGGTTGCGGAAAATCCACCTTTATACGTTGCCTGAACAGGATGAACGATCTCGTGGCCAATGCCAGGGTCGAGGGCGAGGTTCTTTATGACAATACCAATATTTATGGTGGAGATGTGGATGTCGTCGAGCTGCGCAAGAAGATCGGCATGGTCTTTCAAAAGCCCAATCCGTTTCCCATGTCCATCTACGACAATGTAGCCTACGGCCCGAGGATACACGGGATGAGTAATGTCGATAAGGTTGTGGAGACCAGCTTGAAGGATGCCGCCCTCTGGGAAGAGGTGAGCGAGAGGCTGGACCAGCCGGCACTGGGGCTCTCGGGCGGGCAGCAGCAGAGGCTGTGCATCGCCAGGACCATGGCCATGAAGCCTGATGTGATTTTATTTGATGAGCCCTGCAGCGCACTGGACCCCATATCCACAGGCAAGATCGAGAGCCTCATGGAGAGCCTGAAGAATGATTATACTCAGGTAATAGTAACCCATAACATGCAGCAGGCCGCCAGGGTCTCGTACTGCACTGCGTATTTCTTGCTGGGCGAGTTGATCGAGGTAGGGGAGACGAAACGCATCTTCGAGAATCCGAAGATGAAGAGCACTGAAGATTACATCACGGGAAGATTCGGATGAGGTTCGTGGAGGGGGATGGAAGATGAGTCCGTACAGGGAGCGGTATCATAAAAAGCTGGACGATCTGGTGAATCTGACGGAAGAGCTGGCCAGTCAGGTGAATTCCGCCATAGAAAAGGCGTCCACATCTTTGCAGGAGGCTGACGTGGAACTGGCCAAGGAGGTCATAAAACAGGACCAGAACATGGACGATCTGAGCCAGAAGATCGAGAACCTGTGCATGGAGCTTTTGGCGCTGCAGCAGCCTATGGCCAAGGATCTCAGAAGGGTCATCGGCATTCTCAAGATCGGCATCGATCTGGAGAGGATCGGCGACCTGGCCGTGGATGTAGCCAGGGTTACGACTCAGTCCAAGGACAAGATCCACATAACCAAGCTGGAATACATTCCGCGCATGGCCGAGATCAACCGGAAGATGCTGACCCAGACCATGGAAGCTCTGCAGAACGGCGATGCCGATCTGGCGCGCCAGGTCACCAAATGGGATTACGAGATCGACGGGCTCTATGTCAAGGCCAGAGATAAAATCCTAAAATTAATAATTGAGAAACCTGATGTTATCAACGAGGCCACGGCGCTCATAGTGGTGAACCGGCACATGGAGCGCATCGGGGATCATATCTGCAATATCTGCGAGGCCATCGTCTACATGGTGGAAGCCAAGAGAGAGCATCTCAACTAGACAGAAAATATCCGCAGCAATATCCGCAGCAATATCCGCAGCAATTGTCCGTAGCGAGAAAAACATTTCAACTAAAGGTGCCAGATGGATACGAGAAAGGTACAGAGAACCGGCAAGTCCACGTTCATTGTCTCTCTTCCCAAGAGCTGGGCGACGAAGAACGGGATTGAGGCCGGATCGATCATTTACATCAATCAGGGCGACAACGGGTCCCTTACCCTGTCCACGGATCGCTCCGAGCGCGATCTCCGGGCGAAGCTGGATCTGGGCGACAAGTCCGGCGAGCATCTGGTCCGGGACATCATCGGCTGCTATGTGGGGGGCTACAGGACGCTGGAAGTGACCTCCAACCGCATGACCTCGGCCCAGAAGAAAGATCTGCATCAGATTGTGAACAAGCTCATCGGGCCTGAGATTTTGGAGGAGACCATCAACAAGGTGGTCATCCAGGATCTGCTCAGCTCCGAGGAGCTTCAGTCGGAGAGGGCTTTGCGGCGCATCAAGACCGTGGTAAAATCCATGATCCAGGACTCGCTCACGGCGCTTCTGACCAATAATGCGGAGCTGGCCAATGATGTGATTTTGAGGGATAACGATGTGGACCGCTTGAACCTTCTCATCTCCCGCCAGTTCACGGAGATCCTGCGCTCCGGCTCGGTGAAGCAGGAGACTCTAAACCCCATCACCGCCTTCAACTACATGCAGGCTGCCTCGAACCTGGAGCGCATCGCCGACCACGCCCACCGGATCGCCGAGATCGCCAGCCAGTCCGACTGCATCCTGCCCAAGGATTTGAAGGATGAACTCACCAGCATGGAATCGATTTTGGGCAGCCTCATAGATGACTCGATATCCCAATTGCTGCAGACCAATTCCGACAAAGCAAATGAGCTGATCGACAAGATCAGCGAGATTCAGAAGCGGGCGCAGGCAATGGCCAACTCGTCCGAGACGAAGGACAAGTCTGAG